>DATCFW010000350.1:0-3114 GCA_036509295.1 Solirubrobacteraceae bacterium
GGGGGCGGGCGCCAGCAGGTCCGGCGCCCCCAGCCCGGCCAGGGCCGCCGGGAGCACGACCGATCCGTCGGCCTGCTGCCCGTTCTCGAGCAGGGCGACGATCGTGCGGCCGACGGCGACGGCGGTTCCGTTCAGCGTGCACAACGTCTCGGGCCTTCCCCCCTCGGGGCGGTAGCGGATGTCGAGCCGCCGGGCCTGGTAGTCGGTGGTGTTCGAGCACGACGTCAGCTCCCGGTAGCGCCCCTGGCCCGGGAGCCACGCCTCGAGGTCGTACTTGAACGCCGCCGGGGCGCCAAGGTCATCGACGGCAATCGCGACCACCCGATACGGGATCTCGAGGTCCTGCATGATCCGCTCCTCGATGGCAAGCAGACGCAGGTGCTCGTCGGCCACCTGGCCGGGCTCGACGAAGCAGAACATCTCGACCTTGTCGAACTGGTGGACGCGGAAGATGCCCCGGGTGTCCTTGCCGGCGGCCCCGGCCTCGCGTCGGAAGCAGCTGGAGAACCCGGCGTAGCGCAGCGGCAGCTGCGCCGCGGGGAGGATCTCGTCGCGGTGCATCGAGGCCAGCGCCACCTCCGAGGTGCCGACGAGATACAGGTCGTCCTCGGGGATCGCGTAGATCTGCTGCTCGGTGTCAGGCATCATCCCGGTGCCGTACAGCGCGTGCTCGCGCACGAGCACCGGTGGGATGACCGGCTCGAACCCCTCGGTGCGCAGCCGGTCCATCGCGAAGCGCACGAGCGCCAGCTCGAGCATCACCAGATCGCCGCGCAGGTAGGCGAACCGCGAGCCCGACAACCGGGCGCCGCGCTCCATGTCGATCCGGGGTCCGGCGAGCTCGAGGTGGTCGCGGCCGCGCGGCGTCCGCTCGCCCACCTCCCGCAGGACCGTGTCCTGGGCCGGTGCGTCGGCGGTGGGCAGGTTGGGCAGCGCCACCAGCGCCGTGTCGCGCTGCGCCCGCACCGCCGTCTCCTGATCGCTCAGCGCCCGCCCGCGCGCCGCCAGCGCCGCCAGCTGTTCACGCTGCTCCGGGGTCGGAGCGCCCTGGCGCGACTTGTTGGCCTGGTTCTGCTCGGCGCGCAGCTCCTCGAGCTCGGTGGTGAGCGCCCGCCAGCGCTCGTCGAGGTCGAGCACGCGATCGATCCCCGCCGCCGCCTCCGGCCCGCGCCGGGCCAGCGCCGTCCGGACGGCGTCGGGGTCGCGGCGGATCAGCCTGATGTCGAGAACGCCGGGCCTCCGCTAGTGGTCGGACGCGACCACTACGAGCGGGCGGTCTGCTTGGCCTTGGCCGAGCGCTTGGCGCGAGCCGGGGGCACCGCAGCGACCGTGGCGGTCGACGCGGCGGCGCCGGGCGGTGCCGCGGCGGCGGGCGTCGCATCCGAGCTCGAGCCCGAGCCGGCCCCGGCCTGGCCGCTGCCGGCCGGCAAGGTTCCCAACGTCCGTTTCTGGCACGCATGGATCCCCACCTGTCTCGGGGCCTGGCGGCCCGCGTAGGTGGCGACGAACTTGGCCACGTCGATGGCGTCCTGACCGACGACGACGTTCTGGGGCATGTAGGCGCCGGAGAAGCCGCCGTTCTCGATCGCGTACAGGACACGATCGATCGGGCGCTCGCAGCGCTGGTTGAAGTTCGGTCCGCTGTTGGCCTGGGCGGTGCGGACGTTCGGGGCTGAGCCGTTGGTGGCGGCGTAGGACAGCGTG
Organism: Solirubrobacteraceae bacterium; assembly: GCA_036509295.1. Taxonomy (GTDB): domain Bacteria; phylum Actinomycetota; class Thermoleophilia; order Solirubrobacterales; family Solirubrobacteraceae; genus Palsa-465. The sequence goes on from DATCFW010000350.1 coordinate 1,705, forward strand.
TGGCAGCCCGCGCAGCGCTGGTTGAATAGGACGGCGCCTTGATAGACCGTGGCTTGGGACTTGGGCACACTGATCCTCTGCGTGCCGCAGGCCGCGGTGGCGGCGGCCACGGCCACGGCGGCCGTGCAGAGCGCCAGGATCTTCACCAACCGGCTCATCGGGCAGGGATCATAATCGGGTCGCTGTGGACACGAGGCGCCCTCCCCTGTCGCTGCTGGCCGCGGCCATCGTGACGCTGAGCGTCGCCGCCTGCGGCTCCAGCACGACCGTCGCCAGGGACGGGACCCTGCGGATCGCGCTCAGCGAGTACCGCGTCGTCCCGCAGGACGTGCACACGACCGCCGGGATCCTCACCCTGGTGGTCCACAACTACGGTCGGCTCACCCATGACCTCGTCATCTCGCTCGGCGGCCAGCCCGAGATCTCCAGCGAGCCGATTGGACCGGGCCAGACCCAGGTGCTGAACGCCGCGCTCATTCCCGGCCGGTACGTGATGGCCTCCTCGATCCTGTCCGATCAGGCCCTCGGTGTCTACGGCACCCTCGACGTCGGCTCGTGACCACCGCGCCGGTCGGTTCGGGTCCAGGGAGGATCCAATCGCGCCGCGGCGAAATGAGTCCCACCCCGACGCCGGCTTTGCGACGCTCGCCCTGCAGTCAACAACGCGATCGTCCTCCTACGGCGGCAACCAGAGGTGCCGGCGCCGGGGTCCCCTATCCCGCGGCGGCGGCGAAGTTCGTGCTGGAGGGCGAACCGTATAGAAATCCGGCATGACTGCCAAGCCCGATCCAGAGCTGTTCCGCGAGGTATTCGGACGGTTCGCCACCGGCGTCGCCGTGATCACCAGCGCCGGTCCGGCCGGACGGGGCGGCATGACGGCCAACGCCCTGTGCTCACTGTCCCTCGACCCCCTGCTCGCGCTCGTCTGCTTCGAGAACCGGGCGCGGACGCTGCCGATCGTCCGCGACTCCTCGCGGTTCGCCGTGAACCTGCTGGGATCGCATCAGGCGCGCTTAGCCGGCGTGTTCGCGTCCAAACTGCCCGAGACCGAGAAGCTCGACAGCGTCGAACATCACCTCGTGCACGGCGTGCCGATCATCGACGGCACGCTGGCGTGGGCGGCGTGCGAGCTGCGCGAGCTGATCGCCGGCGGGGACCACACGATCGCCATCGGCGAAGTGATGGAGCTCGGGCTCGGGGAGGGCGATCCGCTGCTGTGGTACGGCGGGCGCTACCACGCCCTACCGACGTCCGCTTGAGCCAGCGGGAGCGCGTCGAGCGGGTTACGCGACCGCATCGCGCGCCGCGGTCGGTACCGACGATTCGGGAGGGTTGTCGCTGCCGCTCGCCCGGGCGAGCGGCAGCGACAACCCTCCCGAATCGTCGGTACCGACCGCGGCGCGCGATGCG
>DATCFW010000351.1:0-5203 GCA_036509295.1 Solirubrobacteraceae bacterium
TGTTCCGCCTGATCCCCAACACGCCGGTCGAGGTCCGCCAGGGGGTCATCTGCTACTCGCCGTACCCGCCACGGGGCAGCTACGAGATCGACCACGCTCTGGAGAGCCAGGTGCTCGAGCTGTTCGGTCGGCTGGGCCGCGTCATCACGATCGAGGAACGGCTGCTGGGCGTCGCCTCCGCCGTCTTCAGCGTCGGCCCCGCCTACCAGGCGCTGGTCACCGAGGCTCAGGTCGACGCCGCGGTGCGACTCGGGCTCACACCGGGGCTGGCGTCACAACTGGTCACCGAGACGATGGCCGGCACCGCCGCGCTGCTCACGGCGCGTGACTACGACACGCTGAGGCTCCGGCGCGAGGTCACCTCCCCCGGCGGCTCCACCGCCCGGGGGCTCGACGCGCTCGAGCGCGGCGGGGTGCGGGCGGCGTTCTCGGCGGCGATCGACCAGGTCTGCGAGGTCGGCAGCTGATGCTCGTCCTGGCGATCACGCGGGGGGACGTCGCCAACTACGTCAGCGCGCTGGTCGACGTCTACATCATTCTCATCTTCCTCTACATCCTGCTCAACCTGCTGTTCAGCTTCGGGATGCGGTTGCCGTACGCGCGCTGGAGCGATGCCGTCATGAACTTCCTGCGCGACGTCTCCGAGCCTTATCTGCGGCTGTTTCGCCGGTTCATCCCCCCGCTCGGTGCCATCGACCTGTCGCCGATGATCGCGATCATCGTGCTGTACATCGTGCGCTCCCTCGTGGTCAGTGCCATCTCCGGCTGAGCAGGCCGGCCTTCCGATGTCCGATCGGCCCGCTGTCACGGCGCCGCGCGCGCGGCGCTCGATCGCGTTCGCGCGGGCGGCGGCGATCATCGCCGTCGTCCTCGTCGTCGACCGGCTGACCAAGCACGCCGTGGTGACCGGAATCGCGATCGGCGACGTCCACAAGTTCCTGCCGGGCATCAACCTGGTGGACGTCCGCAACTCCGGCGTGGCATTCGGCTTCTTCTCCGGCGGCGGAGCGATCGTCCTCATCCTCACGCTGACGGCGCTCGCCGCGCTCGTCGTCTACTTCGTCCTGCGCCCGACCCGACCGGGGCTGTGGGTGCCCACCGGGCTGTTGGTGGGCGGCGCGGTCGGGAACCTGATCGACCGGCTCGCCAACGGCTCGGTCACCGACTTCATCAAGCTGCCCCTGTGGCCGGCGTTCAACGTGTCGGACATGGCGATCACGTTCGGCGTGCTGAGCCTGCTGTACGTGCTGGAGGGCTCGCCGTCGCGAGGGGCGAGTGAGTGACCAACTCGACGCTGAAGATCCCCGTCCCCGCGGCGAGCGCCGGGATGCGCCTCGATCGCTTCCTGGCCGACCCGCTCGGATCACGCGCCCAGGCGCAATCGCTGATCGACGCCGAGCGGGTCCTGGTCGACGGGCAGGGCCGCCCCAAGAGCCACACCGTCAGCGCCGGCGAGGTGATCACGGTCACCCGCCCGGACGCGCCGCCGGTGACGCCTGATGCGGCGCCGGCGCCGTTCACCGTCGCCTACGAGGACGAGCACCTGTTGGTGGTCGACAAACCGGCCGGCGTCGTCGTGCACCCCGCCCGCGGGCACCGGACGGGCACGCTCGCGCAGGCGCTGGCCGGCCGGGCGGCGGGGGGCGAGGACCCGTGGCGGGCCGGGATCGTCCACCGGCTGGACCGCGACACGTCGGGCCTGCTCGTCGTGGCCAAGAGCGATGAGGTCCACCGCGCGCTCAAGGCGCTGCTGTCGGACCGCGAGCTGCGGCGCGAGTACCTCGCGCTGGTTACCGGTCGCCCGCCGGCGCGGACCGGGACGATCGAGGCGCCGATCGGACGCGATCGCCGTGACCGGGTGCTGATGTCGATCGACACCGACGACCCACGTGAGGCTCGGACCCATTTCGAGGTGGCCGAGCTCCTGGCCCGGACAACGCTCCTGCGGGTGATGTTGGAGACCGGGCGCACCCACCAGATCCGGGTCCACCTGGCCGCGATCGGTCACCCCGTGTGCAGCGACCCGCAGTACGGCGCGGCCGGCGAATACGGGCTCTCACGGCAGTTCCTGCACGCGGCGCGGTTGGCGTTCCCCCATCCGATCACCGGCGCGCCGATCGACGTCAGCTCTCCGCTGCCGGTGGATCTGGCCGCGGCGCTGCTGCTGGCCGAGGCGGAGGAGTAAAGACCGGCGGGGCGGCCCGTCCAAAGCCGCCCCGCCGGAACTGCTGCGAACCGACCACCGGAGGTAGGGGAAGGGAGGTTCGGCTCGCGTCGGCGAGTCGCCGTGGTGTAGGGGTACGGCGACCCGCTGACCCCTGGAACGACCGGTGTGCGGAAAACTTGCGTAGACTCGGACGAAATCATTTCTACCCCGCCGATCACGGCTCGCGACCCTGCCCCGGACATTCCGGGGTGCGTGATCCGCCCGGCGGGCAGTACTCATCACCACATACAAGGGAGCAGGACCAGTGGCCGAGATCGGCATCAAGGAGCTACTGGAGGCCGGCGTGCACTTCGGCCACCAGACCCGCCGTTGGAACCCCAAGATGCGCCGCTTCATCTTCGGTGAGCGCGACGGCATCTACATCATCGACCTGCTGCAGACCGAGGCGCTGCTGCATTCCGCGCGCGATTTCGCCTCCCAGGTGTCCCGGCGGGGCGGAACGGTGCTGTTCGTCGGCACCAAGAAGCAGGACCGCGACGCGGTCAAGGACACCGCCAGCGCGGCCGACATGCCCTACGTCAACCACCGCTGGCTCGGCGGCCTGCTGACCAACTTCCAGACGATCTCCCTGCGGATCAAGCGCCTGCACGACCTCGAGCGCTACGAGACCGAGGGCCAGCTGCAGCTGCTGCCGACCCGCGAGCGGATGGCCGCCCAGGCCGACCTGGCGAAGCTGCGCGCCAACCTCGGCGGGGTCAAGAACATGCAGCGCGTCCCCGACGCGGTGTTCGTGATCGATCTCAAGACCGAGGCGATCGCGGTCCGCGAAGCCCAGCGCCTGCGGATCCCGGTCATTGGGCTGGTCGACACCAACTGCGACCCCGAGGGCATCGACTACGTGATCCCCGGCAACGACGACGCGATCCGCTCGTGCGCGGCGATCACCGGCGCGATCGGCGACGTCGTCTCCTCCGGCCACAACCTGTTCCGCGAGGAGGAGGAGCGCGCCCGGATGGAGCGGGAGCGCCAGGAGGCCGAGGAGCGCGCCCGGCGCGAGGCCGAGGAGCAGGCGCGCCGCGAGGCCGAGGAGCAGGCCAAGGCCGAGGAGCAGGCTCGTCGCGACGCCGAGGAACAGGCCCGCCAGGCGGCCGAGGCCGAGGCGGCAGGAGCGACCCCGGCCCCTGCTGCCGAGGCGCCTGCGGCCGCGGCCGCACCGGCCGCACCCGCGGCGGTTCCGACCCCGGCCGCACCCGCGGCGGCACCGGCCGCACCCGCGGCGGCGGCTCCGACCCCGGCGCCACCGGCCGAGCCCGCGGCGGCGGCCCCGGCGGCCGCTGAGCCCCGGGCGACCCCTGAGGCGGCGGCTCCGGAGGCCCCGACAACGCCCGACGCTCCCGCCCCCGACGCTCCCGCCCCCGACGCGACCGACTCCGCGCCCGCGGTCACTGCTCAGAACCCCCCCGCCGACGATGCGCCCGCGGACGATGCACCCGCCGCCACCGATGCCGAGGGGCAGTCGTGAGCACCGTTTCGGCCAAGGACGTCAAGGCGCTCCGGGACCTCACCGGAGCCGGGATGCTCGCCTGCCGCGACGCACTCACCGAGGCCGACGGCGATCTCGACAAGGCGGTCGAGATCCTCCGCGCCCGCGGCCAGTCCCAGGCGGCCAAGCGCGCCGGCGAGGAGGCCCGCGAGGGCGTCGTGCAGAGTTACATCCACGCCGGGAACAAGATCGGTGCGCTCGTCGAGGTCAACTGCCAGACCGACTTCGTGGCCCGCAACGAGAAGTTTGTCGAGTTCGCCCGGGACGTCGCGCTCCACGTGGCCGCGTCGACTCCGATCGCCATCAGCGAAGACGAGGTTGCCTCCGAGGATCGCGACCGGGAGATCCGGATCGCCACCGAGCAGGCCGCCGACAGCCCCGAGAATGTCCGCGCGCGGATCGTCACCGGCAAGCTCGACAAGTGGCTCGACGAGGTCGTGCTCCTGCGCCAGAAGCATGTCAACGAGGACAAGCACAACGGCCAGACGATCGAGGAGCTCCGCACCGCGCTGTCCGCCGAGACGCGAGAGAACATCGTCATCCGGCGGTTCTCCCGGTTTGCCGTCGGCGGCTGAGGAGACTGAGATAGTGTCCATCGAGCCGTGTCAGTAGCGGAGGCGAGGACTCAGATGACAGATTCGGAGATGATCGATGAGCTGCTCGCGGACAGTCGCGAGCGGATGACCAAGTCGGTGGAGTCAACGCGCCACGAGTTCGGCTCGGTGCGCACCGGACGGGCCAGTCCGGCCCTGCTGGACCGGATCTCCGTCGACTACTACGGCACTGCGACGCCGCTCAAGCAGCTGGCCACGGTGAGCACTCCCGAGGCGCGCATGCTCACGGTGCAGCCGTACGACAAGAGCTCGATCAAGGCGATCGAGCGGGCGATCCTCGAATCCGATATCGGGCTGACCCCGGGCAACGATGGCAACCTCATCCGCCTGAGCATCCCGGAGCTGACCGAGGAGCGACGCAAGCAGCTGGTCAAGGTGGTGCGGCAGATCGCCGAGGAGGGCCGCGTGGCGATCCGCAACATCCGCCGGGACGTGATGCACGACCTCCGCGAGCTCAAAGAGGCCGGCGACGCCGGCTCTGACGATGAGCACCGTGCCGAGGTGGAGCTGCAGAAGGTGACCGACGCGAGCATCGCCGAGCTCGACGAGCTGCTCAAGCACAAGGAAGAAGACATCCTCGAGGTGTAGGTGAGTGGGCCCGGGACCTGATCAGGAGCCCGTTCGGTCAGCCACGCTCGCGGGCACGCGTGACGGTGACGCGCAGGGCGAGGCGGGCGGCCGAGCTCGCTACGTGGCGATCATCACCGACGGCAACGGCCGCTGGGCCCAGCGGCGCGGCCTGCCGGTCATCGCCGGGCACGAGGCCGGAGCCGACACGGTCAAGGCTCGCCTGCGCGACGCGGCGGTGCTGGGGGTGCGCGAGCTCACCGTGTACTCGTTCTCCACCGAGAACTGGTCCCGCGACGACGACGAGGTGGC
>DATCFW010000352.1:0-6379 GCA_036509295.1 Solirubrobacteraceae bacterium
CCGGTCGCGCATCTCCGCCGCCGCCTTGTTGGTGAACGTGATCGCCAGGATCTCGTTGGGCTTGGCGGCGTCGGTGGCCACGAGGTAGGCGATCCGGTGCGTGAGCACCCGGGTCTTGCCCGAACCGGCGCCGGCGAGGATGAGCTGCGGCCCGTCGCCGTACGTGACGGCCTCCCGCTGGGGGTCATTGAGGCCGGCCAGCAGCGCCTCGAGGTCGTTTGTCAATCCGGTCATCGGGGGTCGAGATCCACGTTAGCGTCAGGGGCGGCGGGCGAGCCGTCGCGCCGTCATCGTCATCCTGTGGCGATGGACGAGCTGCGGGCGATGTGCGCGGTGGTGGCCGCCCGGGCCACCCACGTGACGATCGTGACCAACGCGATCACCACCGCGTACGCCGGCGACCGACCCGTCGCGCAGTCCGACCCGGCGACGCCCGCCGCCGACCGTGAGGAGCTGGCGGCGCGGACGTTGACGCTCGATGCGATCAACTTCGGCTCGGGCTGGTTCCCGACCCTGCGCAAGCGCCCGGGCCGGTCGGGCTACGGCACGATCGCCGCCGGGCTGACGGAGCGGTTTGACGCCGCCGGCGCGTGGACGGCGGCCCAGCTGGCCGCGATCGACCCGTCGGCGCTCGCCGCGGTCCTCGGCCAGGATCCAGGACACGAGCTGATCGGGCTGTACGCCACGTCGCTGCGCGACCTCGGCCAGCGGGTGACCGCCGAGCACGGCGGCCGGTTCGCCGCGGTCGCCGACGCCGCCGGGGGGTCAGCGGTCGCGTTGGCGCGCGCGCTCGGCGGCTGGCGATGCTTCGCGGATCGCTCACGCTACGACGACCTGGACATCCCGTTCCTCAAGCGCGCCCAGATCGCCGCCGCGGACCTCCAGCGCGTGGGCGTCGCCGAATGGGTCGACCTCGAGCGGCTGACGATGTTCGCGGACAACCTCGTCCCCCACGTGCTGCGGCTCGACGGCGTGCTGCGCTTCGCGCCCGACCTCGTCGCCCGGGTCGACCGGGAGGACCTGATCGCGCACGACTCGCGCGAGGAGATCGAGATCCGGGCGTGTGCGGTCCACGCCGTCGAGTTGCTCGTCAGCGCCGGGGTCGCGGGCACCGCCGCCGAGCTCGACCAGGCGCTATGGCAGCGCGGCCAGCAGCCGCAGTACAAATCCTCGCCGCGACACCGGACGCGCTGCACCGCCTACTGAGCTGCCCGGGCCGGGCTCAACCAACGGCGCCGCCCGGCGGTTACTCCGACTCCCCCTCGGACGCCTCGGCCCGGGTACGCGCGATCGCCTCGGCGCCGGCGTCGCCAACCAGCAGCTCAGGGCGGATCGTGCCGCTGGCCAGGAGGTCGAGCGCCGGGAACCGGCCGACGCTGGTCAGCGCCACGTCGAGGGCGATCACGGTCGTCTCGCCGCCGATTGGCTCCGACGCGGTGGCGATCACCGTCAGCGAGCCGCCGTCGACGATGTTGCGCGCGGCGGCCATCGCCTTGCGCGCCAGCGCCGGGCTGGCGCCGTCGAGGGTGTCGATCAGCACGACCGCGTCGGCCCCACGCGCGGCCAGGCGCCGGGCCTGGTCGATGGCGGGCTCGATGGCGGCGTTGCGTGCATCCTCGGACCCGGCGAAGCTGACGGCGGCGATCGGGGGAATCGACGAGTGGGCCGGGTCATTCCATTCGGAGATCTCCTCGGGCCGGACGCCGGCGAGGACGATCGAGATCGCAAGGTCCTCGCGGCCGGCGAATGCGACCGCCAGCCGACGGAGTGCCTCGGTCTTGCCCGAGCGGGCCGCGCCGACGATCGTCACCCGCGAGCCCTTGCCGAACGGGGTCAACCACTCGATCGACTTGAGCGTGAGGTCGTCGGAGCCGACCATGAGGCGATCGGACGGGAATGCCGCCGGCAGGTCGTCGAAGCGCACGCCGTCGGCGAGCTCGGCGGCGGGCCGGCCGTTGATCGTTTCGATGCGGATCAGCGAGGCGAAGCGCTCGGAGCGCCGGGGAGCCCGCTTGGGACCCCCGACACGGTCACCGGACACCAGCTCGCAGCGCTTGACCTGCGCCGAAGAGATGTACACGTCGTCGTCAGACGGATCAGGCGGCTGGACGCGCACGAATCCCGATCCGTTGGCGAGCAGCTCGACGACGCCCTCGACGGTCCCCTCGGCGTCGTCGGAGTCAGATTCGGACTCGTCGGACTCGGGCGGCTCCTCCGCCGTGGCCGCGCCGTCGTCCGGCTCGGCGTCATCGCGCGCTGCGGCCCGGCCGCGCCCTCCGCGCCGTCCGCGGCGGCGGCGGGGGGTCGCCGCCTCCTCGTCGTCGTCGTCGTCGGACGACTCCGACGCGGCGGCGCCGTTGGACTCCTGCGCGGCGCCGCCGTTGGACTCCTGCGGGGCGCGTGAGGCACGCGGGGCACGGGGGGCACGCGGGGCACGGGGGGCGCGCGCGGGGCGCTCATCCGTGGCGCCGGCGCCGGTGTCAAGCTCGGCATCGGCGGCGTCGGCGTCGGCCGACTCGGCGGAGGCCGGCTCGGCGCCCTCCTGCTTGCCAAGGATGGCGTCGATCAGGTCGGCCCGGCGGAGACGGCGGTACCCGTCAATCGACAGCTCGGACGCGATCGTATGCAGGTCCGCAAGCGGGCTGGCTTCCAGCTCACCGCGATCGAGTACAGACATGGTGACTCCTTTGACTTGTTATCGGTGGGCTCCGGTCGCGTTGGGCCAGCGACCGGCGATGCGTGACCTGAATCTAGCGTGTCGCCCGGTCAGCGCCGGCCTGCGCCCAGCGCACGGCGTCGTCGAGGCGCAGCCCCGAGTCGACATGGTCGTCGCCGGCCAGCGCCGTCCGGACGGCGAGGAAGTCGGCGGCGTCGGCGACGTCATGGATGCGCAGGACGTGCGCGCCGGCGTCCACGCCGTGGGCCATCGCCGCGAGCGTCCCGGCCAGCCGGGCCCGCGGCGGCCGTCCCGTCAGCGCGCCGACGAAGTCCTTGCGGCTCACCGCCAGCAGGATCGGTCGCCCGAGCGCGTGCAGCGCCGTCAGGGCGCGCAGTACCGCCACCGTCTGCGCCGGGGTCTTGGAGAAGTCGGGTCCGGGGTCGACCATCAGCTGTTCGAACGCGACGCCGCGCGACAGCGCCAGCTCGATCCGCTCGGCGAGGAACCGCTCCACGTCGCCGACGATGCGCCCATCGAGGCCCGGATCGAGCAGCTTCTGCTTCGGGGGCGCGATCGTGTGCATGAGGACGAGGGCGGCGCCGGTCTCGGCGCACACGTCGGCGAGCGCCGGGTCGCGCAGACCGCTCACGTCGTTGACGATCGACGCTCCGGCGGCGATCGCCGCCCGAGCCACGGCCGGCTTGTAGGTGTCGACGGAGACGCGGGCCCCGAGCTGCCCGGCCACGCGCTCGATCAGAGGCACGACCCGGGAGATCTCCTCGCCGGGCGTGACCGGCGGACGATTGGTCACGCCCGACTCGCCGCCGATGTCGATCAGGTCCGCGCCGTCGCGCAGCAGCGTCGCCGCCAGGCCCACCCGGGCCTCGACGGTCTGGGCCAGGCCGGCGTCGGAGAACGAGTCGGGGGTGGCGTTGACGATGCCCATCAGCAGCGCCCCCGCCGCCCCGCCAAGCGATAGCTCGCCATCGCTCGTGCGCAGCGTGCGCGCGGGCGCCGGCGCGATCACGAGTCGCCGATCACGAGTCGCCGTCCGCGCGGTCCACGCCATCCACGCCGGGCACGCCGTCCACCCCGGGCACGCCATCCACGCTGTCCACGCCATCCGCGTCGGGCGCGCTTCGCCAGGCGCGGTAGCACGCTCCGGCCTCGAGCATCGCGGCGTGGGCTTGCCCGCATTCCCGACAGTGACCGAGGTGCTCGACGAGCCAGTCGTCGTCGGCGGCACCGACCGCCTCCGCGTCCTGGCGCAAGGCGATCGTGCGCAGGGCTCGGTCACGCTCAGGGCATTGCGGCGCTCGCGACCGGGGCGCGTCGCGCAGCTCGGCGCGCAGCGCGATCCGGGCGCCCGCCAGCAACTCCGGCACCGCTGCGGGCTGCGCTCCGATGACCTCGGCGACCTCGTCGTAGGACAGGCGCAGAAGATCGCGCAGCGCCAGCGCCTCGCGCTGTGGCGCGGTCAGCCGCGCGGTGGCGCCGCGGAGCTCGCGGGCCACGGCGGCAGCCAGGCCGTCCCCGCCCGACTCCCCCACCGTGGACGGCTCGCGCTCGCGACATGCGCGCACCGCGCCCGACAGCCTCGCGAGCCGATCCTCACGCGACGCTGCCCGCGCCGCGTGCTCGGCCTCGGCCGCCGCGGGGCCGTCCCCGAGTATCCGCACGCAGAATTGGCGCAGTTCGCCCATGTCGGGCCGAGCTTACCCGCCCCGCCCCTCCGCGCCGCGCCCGTCCGGCGCCGCCGCTCACGGAGCGAGCGCGATCCCCTCGACCTGCGCCTCCTCGCCGAAGCGAGCGACCTCGGCGGCGACCCGCGCGTCGTCCCAGCGCAGTTCGGCGCCCATCGCCCGCGCCACCCGACGCGGCGCGTCCGCGGTGGGGTCGCACAGCGCGTGCGCCGCCAGCAAGCCGAGCCGCGTCCGTCGCAGCAGCACGTCGCCCACCGTGCGCGCCTGCTCGTGGCACGCCGCGAATGGGGCCTCAGCGAGGAGATCGGGGAGGCCGTCGACGATCGGCGCCGCCAGCTCCGAGTGGCCGGCGGCACGCTCGAGCACGCCCGCCGCCCAGTGCCCGTAGCGGCCGGCCAGCGCCGAGTAGGCGCCGTCGGCCACGCCGGCGACCCGCGGGAGCTCGGCGGGGTCGACCGGCGCCCCGAGCGGGATCTCGTGCGTCCGACACGGCGCCACGCGGCCGTCGCGCTCGACGATCCGGTCGACGGCGAGCTTGGCCATCCGCCGCCAGGTCGTGAGCTTTCCGCCGGTGATCGTGATCAGGCCGCTCGAAGTCTCGTACAGCTCGGCCTTGCGCGAGATGTCCACCGACTTGCGGCTGTCCCCGCTGGAGATGAGCGGCCGTACGCCGGCGTAGGCGCCGGTCACGTGCGACTCGCGCAACTCGGCGCCGAAGAACGCATTGACCGCCGCGAGCAGGTACGCGACGTCGGCGCGCGAGGGCTGCACGTGATCGACGTCGCCGTCATAGTTGTTGTCGGTCGTCCCGACGAGGGTCCGCCCCAGCCACGGCAGCGCGAAGATCGACCGGCCGTCCCTCACCGGGACGATCGCCCCCGCGCGCAGCGGCAGGTCCTCATCACGGAGGGTCACGTGCGTGCCGCGGCTGGGCGCGATCCGGGGCAGCTCCGCCTCCGAGTGCAGCTCGCTGGGGCGCAGCCGGTCGGCCCACACGCCGGTGGCGTTGACGACGTTCCGGGCGTCGATCACGAACGATCCGCCCCTCAGCCGGTCCGCCACCGTCACCGCCGTGGCGCCGTCGTCGGCGCGGCGCAGCTCGGTCGCCGCCAGGCGGTTGGCGCAGATCGCCCCGAACCGTTCCGCCTCACCGAGGACGGTGAGGACGAGGCGAGCGTCGTCGGTCTGACAGTCGTAGAAGAGATATCCGCCGGTCGGCGCGCGGGCGGCGATCGCGGGCAGCAGCTCAGCCACCTCGTCGCCGGAGATGAGCCGGTGGCGCGCCGGACTCCACTCAGCCTCGCCTCGGTCGGCGGCGGTCTTCCGGGCGCTGCGACGGCCGCGCAGCGACGAGGCGGCCATCACGTCGTACATGTTGAGGCCGATCCCGGTGAGCCGGTCGGGGTGCGCCCCGTGAAACGCCGGGACGACGAACGGCAACGGGCGCACGAGGTGCGGGGCCAGGCGAACCATCAGCCGGCGCTCGAGCAGCGCCTCGCGGACGAGGCCGAGGTCAAAGCTCTGGAGGTACCTCAGGCCGCCGTGGACGAGCTTGGACGAGCGGCTGCTCGTCCCCGAGGCGAAGTCCGCTTGCTCGACGAGCGCCACGCTATATCCGCGCGACGCGGCGTCCAGGGCCACCCCGGCGCCGGTGATCCCGCCACCGATGACGAGCACGTCGTAGGGCTGCTCGCTGAGTGCGGCGACGGCGTCTTCTCGGGAGCGCATCCGGCGGTCAGCCTAGTCCGGTTCGGGCGATCGGCCGGCGCCCCAGGCCTCCGGAGCCGGGAGGAACCGACCACGCCTCACCGACGGTGCGGGAGGTGTGGTGGATAGTGCCAGCCCGCTGCGAGAAATCCACCACACCCCGCCTGCGAGCCCGAGGTGTGGTCGATTCTTCCCGCGCCGAGGCGGCTACTTCAGCGTCTGGCGGTACAGCCCCAGCACGACCTGGTACCACGCCGGCGAGGTCTCCTGGTACCCCGGGCAGCACGGCGGTCCGCCGGGCGCGCTGATC
>DATCFW010000353.1:0-4614 GCA_036509295.1 Solirubrobacteraceae bacterium
GGTCCGGGCGGCGGCGGCGGTCGCGGTCCGGGCGGTCCCGGTGGCGGCGGTGGTTATCGCGGCGGTCAGGGCGGCGGCGGTGGCGGTGGTCGCGGTCCGGGGGGTCCGGGCGGTGGCGGATCCAGCGGTGGTCGCGGTCCGGGTGGCGGCGGTCGCGGTCCGGGCGGTCCGGGTGGTGGCGGCGGTCGCGGTCCGCGGCCGGGCGGTTCTGGCGGCGGCGGCGGACAGGGTTCCGGTGGCGGTCGCTGATGCTGTCTCCCAAGCGCGTCAAGCACCGCAAGCAACATCGCGGGCGTAGAGCCGGTCTCAGTCGTGGTCAGGTCACGGTCCAGTTCGGCGAGTACGGCCTGAAGTCGATGGATGCCGGCTGGCTGACCAATCGCCAGATCGAGGCCGCCCGTATCGCGATGACCCGCAAGATCCGTCGCGGCGGCAAGGTGTGGATCAACGTGTATCCGGACAAGCCGTTCACCAAGAAGCCCGCCGAGACACGGATGGGGTCGGGCAAGGGCTCGCCCGAGGGTTGGGTGGCCGTGGTCAAGCCCGGTCGCGTCATGTTCGAGCTCGCCGGCGTCCCCGAGGACCTGGCCCGCGAGGCGATGCGCCTCGCCGGACACAAGCTTCCGGTCCGTACCAAGTTCGTCCTGCGCGAGGACGCGTGATGCGGCCGTCAGACCTGAGAGACCTCAGTGACACCGAGCTGGGCGAGCACGTCGCCACGGCTCGGCGGGAACTATTCGGGCTGCGCTTCCAGCACGCCACCGGCGAGCTGGACAACACGGCCAGCCTGCGGCGCGCCAAGCATGAGGTGGCACGCGCCCTCACCGTCGCGCGCGAACGAGAAATCGACGTCCCGACTGGACAGGAAAATGGCTGAAGACGAGACAACCGAGAACGCTGAAGAGACGACCCCCGCCGCCGAGGCGGCCGAGGCGGCGGCGCCCGCGCAGACCAGCGCGCCCGCGGCCCCCGCTGAGCCGGAGGTGGTCCTGGCTCCCAAGGAGCGGCGCCAGCGCGCCCGCTCGGCCAAGGCGGCCAGGTCCAAGGCCCGTCCCGCGCGTACCGGCGAGGAGCGTCAGGCGGACCGACTCGTCGAGCGCGCCCAGAAGGCCAAGGAGCGCCGGGCCGGCCGCGTCAAGGCGACCACCAAGGCCAAGGCCCAGGCGCACACCAATGTTGCCACGCCTCCGCGCGAGCACGTCGCCGGCGTGCAGAAGGTGCGCCAGGGCGTCGTCGTCTCCGACAAGGCGGACAAGACCATCACCGTGCGGATCGACACCGCTCGCCGCCACCGGCGCTACGCGAAGGTCGTTCGCACCTCGCGGACGCTGCACGCCCACGACGAGTCAAACGACGCCCACATCGGCGACACCGTGAGCGTCCGCGAGGCGCGCCCGCTGTCGCGGCTCAAGCGCTGGCGGCTGGTCGACGTGATCGAGCGGGCGAAGTAGCCCATGATCCAGAACGAGACCCGGCTCCGCGTGGCCGACAACTCCGGCGCGCGTGAGATCCTCGTGATCCGCGTCCGCGGCGGCTCGCGCCGCCGGTACGCCGGCGTCGGCGACACGATTACCGCGACGGTCAAGACGGCCAGTCCGCAGGGCGCGGTCAAGAAGGGCGAGGTCGTCACCGCCGTGGTCGTGCGCACCAAGAAGTCCTACGGCCGCGAGGACGGGACCTACATCGGGTTCGACGAGAACGCGGCGGTGCTCATCGACGCCGCCAACAACCCGCGCGGCACGCGCATCTTCGGCCCCGTTGCCCGCGAGCTGCGCGACCGCAACTTCATGAAGATCGTCTCCCTCGCTCCCGAGGTCCTCTAGCCATGCCGGCGAGAATCAGGCGTGACGACGAGGTGATCGTGATCAGCGGCAAGGACCGCGGCAAGCGCGGCAAGGTGCTGCGCGTAGAGCCCAAGAAGGAGCGGGTCTTCGTCGAGGGGTTGAACATCGTCAAGCGCCACCAGCGCCCAACGCAGACCGCGGCCGGCCAGCAGGCCGGCGGCGTGATCGAGCGCGAGGGGCCGATCCACGTGTCTAACGTGATGCTGGTCGACCCCAAGGACGGCAAGCCGACCCGCATCGGCATCGAGATCGACGACGGAAAGCGCCTGCGTGTCTCCAAGCGCAGCGGCGCCCGACTGGACTAGGACGACGAGCATGGCCACAGCCTCACCCCCCAACGCACGACTGAAGACCCGCTACCTCGAGCAGATCCGCCCTGCCCTGGTGGAGCGCTTCGGCTACTCGAGCGTCATGCAGGCGCCCCGGCTCGTCAAGGTGACGGTCAACATGGGCTGCGGCGACGCCAAGCAGGACTCCAAGGTCCTTGATGCCGCGTCCGAGCAGCTCGGGACGATCACCGGCCAGAAGCCGAGCATTCGCCGGGCCCGCAAGTCGATCGCCCAGTTCAAGGTGCGCGAGGGCATGCCGGTCGGAGTGGCGGTCACCCTGCGCAACGAGCGCGCCTACGAGTTCCTGGACCGGCTGATGTCGATCGCGATTCCGCGGATCCGGGACTTCCGGGGCCTCAGCCCCCGCTCCTTCGACGGGCGCGGCAACTACTCGATGGGCGTACGCGAGCAGATCATCTTCCCCGAGATCGACTATGACGAGATCGATCACGTCCGCGGTCTCGACATCACGATCACGACGACCGCCGCCAGCGACGAGGAGTCGTTCGCGCTGCTGGAGGCATTCGGGATGCCGTTTTCGAAGGAGGGCCGGCGGGCGGGGACCGATTCCAGAGTGGTGGCTGAGCCGGCCGCAACCCAGGCTTAAAGGAGCACAGTGGCAAAGCTTTCCCAGCGCGTCCGCCAGCAGCGGACACCCAAGTACAAGACCCGGGGGTACACCCGGTGCCGGCGATGCGGCCGCGCCCGAGCGGTGTACCGCAAGTTCGGCGTGTGCCGAATCTGCCTGCGTGAGCTCGCTCACAACGGCTATGTCCCCGGCATGACGAAGAGCAGCTGGTAGGGGGCGGGAATCATGTCAATGACCGACCCCGTAGCCGACTTCCTCACCCGTCTGCGCAACGCTGCCAACGCGCAGCATCACGACGTGGCGATCCCGTCCTCCAAGCTCAAGCGCGAGCTGGCACGGATCCTCAAGGAGCAGGGCTACATCGAGGCCTACCAGATCGATCCGCCGGTCGACGGGCGCCCCAACGAGCAGATCACCGTCACGCTGAAGTACACCAATGACCGCAAGCCGGTCATCTCCGGGCTGCAGCGCGTGTCGCGCCCGGGGCAGCGCACGTACGTCGACCACGCGCACATCCCCCGCATCCAGGGCGGGATGGGCACGTCGATCATCTCCACCTCCAAAGGCGTCATGACCGGCCACGAAGCCCGCCAGCAGGGCGTTGGCGGCGAAGTCGTGGCCCGGGTCTGGTAAGGGTGGGAGGGAACTAATACACGATGTCCAGAATCGGCAGACAACCCATCACCGTGCCCGCGGGGGTGACGATCAGCATCGAGCCCGAGCGCGTGATCGTCAACGGCCCCAAGGGCGAGCTCTCCGAGCGGATTCAGCGCGCGATGAAAGTCGAGCACGTGGACGAGCAGATCCTCGTCTCGCGTCCGACGAACCGTGGCGAGCATCGCTCGCTGCACGGCCTCACGCGCACGCTCATCGCCAACATGGTCGAGGGCGTCACCGCCGGCTTCGAGAAGCGCCTGGAGATCCAGGGCGTCGGGTACCGCGCAGCGCTGCGCGGCCGCGATCTCGAGCTCGCGCTCGGCTACTCCCATCCGGTGTCGATCAAGGCTCCAGAGGGGATCGAGTTCGAGGTTCCCCAGCCGACGCGCATCACCGTCCGCGGCGCGTCCAAGCAGCAGGTGGGCGAGATGGCCGCGCTCATTCGCAAGCAGCGCAAGCCCGAGCCGTACAAGGGCAAGGGAATCCGTTACGAGGGCGAGTACGTCGCCCGGAAGGTCGGTAAGCGAGCATGACCGTCTTGACCAAGCCGCAGGCGCGTCTCCGCCGCCGCCGCCGCGTGCGCGCGAAGATCAGCGGCACGGCGCAACGCCCCCGGATCTCCGTGTTCCGCTCCAATCGCGGCATCTCCGCCCAGCTCATCGACGATGACGCCGGCGCGACGCTGACCGCGGTCAACTGGACCGAGGCCGAGCTGCGCAAGCTCAGCGGCGCCGACCAGGCCAAGCGCGTCGGCGAGCTGCTCGCCGAGCGGGCCAAGGCGGTCGGCATCGAGCAGGCCGTCTTCGATCGCGGCGGCTATCAATATCACGGCCGCGTCCAGGCGCTGGCCGACGGCGCGCGCGAAGGCGGCCTGCGGCTTTAGGCGTTCGCCAAAGCCGCTACATTCATTTCAGCCCATGGCCCTCGACCGCACAGTCTCAGCCGCAGGACTCGACCTCCAGGAGCGCGTCGTGGAGATCAACCGCGTCGCCAAGGTCGTCAAGGGCGGGCGCCGGTTCTCATTCACGGCGCTGGTCGTCGTGGGTGACGAGCGCGAGGTCGTCGGGATCGGCTACGGCAAGGCCAACGAGGTTCCGGTCGCGATCCAGAAGGGCGTCGAGCGCGCCAAGAAGAACCTCTACCGGGTGCCCAAGCACGGGTCGACGATCACCCATCAGACGATGGGCATCTTCGG
>DATCFW010000354.1:0-3154 GCA_036509295.1 Solirubrobacteraceae bacterium
CTCGAACGAGCTGAGGGCCAGGGAGATGGACATCTGCCGGGCCTTCTCGTCCGGATCGGAGTCAGAGACCGTGGTGCCGTCGACGACGCTGCCGAGACGATTGACGATGCCGGCTTTGAACAGCAGAGCCTCGTGCAACGACGTCTTACCACTGCCGCGGTGGCCGACGAGGGCCACGTTGCGGATGCGATCCGCGGCCTTGTGCATGGCTGATCTCCTCTCACTCGGCAAGCCGAAAAAACGACCTTATCGCTTGGAGGTGTTCGGGTTCGCGCCAATGCGCGAACCCGCACACCACCCCCGCTAATCGAGCTCGGTGGCCAGCTTGGAGCGCAACCGCAGCACCGCCTTGGTGTGCAGCTGCGAGACGCGTGACTCGGTGACCCCGAGAACCTCCCCGATCTCGCGGAGGGTCAGGTTCTCGTAGTAGTAGAGAGCGACGACGAGCTTCTCGCGCTCGGGCAGCGCCGCGATCGCGTCGGCGATTCGGTCACGCAGCTCGGACTCGTCCACCAGGACCTGGGGATCGGGCGCCCCTCGATCGGGCAGCGTGTCGAGCAGCGACACCTGGTCGCCGCTCGCGTCCGACACGTTCCACAGCTCGTCGAGCGCGACGATCGTCGAATTGGAGATCTGGAGCAGCGCGTCCTGGAAGTCGTCGACGCCGATCTCGAGCTCTGAGGCCATCTCCTCGTCGGTGGGGGCCCGCTGGAGCTTGGCCTCGAGCTTCATGTTGGCGCGCTCGAAGCTACGGGCGCGGGCGCGCACCGACCGCGGCACCCAATCGAGGGTGCGCAGCTCGTCGATGATCGCCCCGCGTATCCGGGTGATCGCATACGTCTCGAATTTGATCTCTCGACTGAGATCGAAGCGCTCGATCGCGGAGATGAGGCCGCCGAGCCCGTAGGAGATGAGATCGGCTTCCTCGACGTGCGCCGGCAGCCCCGATCCCATCCGCCCGGCCACGTACTTGACCAGCGGCGAGTAGGCGACGACCAGCCGCTCGCGCGCCCGTTCGTCGCCCGAGGCCTTGTACCGCCTCCAGAGGTCCTGGAGCTCGATCGCTTTGACGTTGGTTTCCAGTTCTTACCCCACTTCTCGGTTCTACGCGCGCGGATGGGAGCTTGCGTATGCCTGGCGGAGCCGCGCGGACTCTACCCGAGTGTAGACCTGGGTCGTCGAGATGCTGGCGTGGCCGAGCAGCTCCTGAATCGCGCGCAGGTCAGCGCCGCCCTCGAGCAGATGAGTGGCAAATGAGTGGCGCAGGGCGTGGGGATGGGTGTCGGCGAGAGCCGGCGCGCCCCGCGCGGCCAGCCGCGCCCAGGTGCGCAGACGCCGCCGCACGTCGGAGGTCCCCAGCCGCCGCCCCGACTTCGACAGGAACAGCGCGGGGCACTCGTCGGCGTGCAGCGCCGCCCGACCGCGCGCCAGATAGCGCTCCAGCGCCCGCAGGGCATGCTCGCCGGCGGGGACCAGACGGGTCTTCTCGCCCTTGCCCTCGACGCGAACCGTCTCGGAGTCGAAATCGACGGAGGTGACGTCGAGCGTGACGAGCTCCTCGGCGCGCAGGCCGCAGGCATAGGCGAGCTCGAACATCCCCCGGTCGCGCAGCTCGAGCGGGGACGTCGCCGGGATCCGGTCCAGCAGGGACGCCACCTCCGTCGCCTTCAGGACGCGCGGCAGCCGCTGCCCGCGCTTGGGCGAGCTGAGCAGGTCGGCGGGGTTCTCGGTCCGCGCGCCGACCGCCACCTGCGCCCGGAACAGCCCGCGCAGCGCGGCGAGCTTGCGGGCGACGGTGCTCGGTGCCTGACCGGCCTCCGACAGGCCGGCGACGTAGCGCCGCAGCGCCCGTACGTCGATCGCCGCCGGTGCCAGGTCGTGCTCCGACGCCCAGCGGGCGAACTGGAGCGTGTCGCTGGCGTAGGCGGTGCGGGTCTTGACGGCCACTGCCCGCCGGCGCAGATCGGCCGCGAACGCGTCAAGCGCCGCCTGCCAGACGGGCGTGACCCGAGCGGGTGCGGTGGGGGATGAGGATGCCGTCATACGCGTCCCGGCTATTCGCCGTCTCGGCGGACAGCCCTCTTTCGCCGGCTGGCGGCGGACGCCGGGTGCGGCGGCGTCAGGCCCCTCAGGTGACGTGGACGATCGTCCCGATGGGCGTGTAGGGAAAGACGGAGGCGGCCTCGCCGTACGGCATCTCGACGCAGCCGTCGCTCTGCGGGGAGCCGTAGGACGAGCGGAGGAAGCCGTGCAGGGCGTCACCGCCGTTGAAGTAGCTGACGTTCGGAATGCCGGGATCGACGTACTTGCTGCCGTCGGCGTTGGTGCCGCTCATCGTCGTCACCGACAGGTGCTCGAACACGGCGAACGTTCCGGTGGCGGTCGGCGTTTGCGGGATGCCGGTGTTGACGGCTCCCGAGGCGACCGTGCTGCCGTCATGCCAGGTCGTCTCTGACTCCGGGGAGGACTCGCTCACGTCCACGACGGTGTATCCGAACGTGTTGCGCTTGCCGTGGATGACCGCGTTGATGAGCGCGGTCCACACCTGCGGTCCGTCGACGCCGTCGGCGGTCATGCCCTCGTTATTCTCGAACGTCATCACCGCCGCCTTGGTGATCTCCCCGTAGGACCCCGGCGACCAGGCGCCCGAGTACCACGATGGGATGTTTGACCACCGCATCGAGAACCGGCCCGCCGGCGGCCTGACCGCCGCGTCCTCCTGGGCCGATGGCGTCATCGCGACCCCGCTCGAGTGCGCGTACCTGAAGGTCATCGGCAGGTAGCCGAGCATCGCCAGCAGCTGCTGCAGACGCGTAGTGGAGCCCGCGGGAACCGTCCAGCTACCGGTCTGACCGCCGGCGCCCTGCGCGCCCTCCAGACGCACCTCGCTCGGCAACGGGATCTGGACCTTGGCGCCGAGACCGTAGCCGTATCCCTCGGGGCGGAACTCGATCGTGTGGCTGTTGATCGTGTGCCAGGTGCCGGCGGTAGCCGGGGAGACCGGCGGCAGATGCGATCCCAGGGCCTTGCTCACCGGCTTGGAGAACGTGAGCGTGATCGGCGTGCCCGCCCGGATGCTCGTGCCCGGCGCCGGGCTGGCGACCGCCGTCGCCTTGCGGCCGCCCGGGAAGTAGCTCACCATCGCGGTGTGCGC
>DATCFW010000355.1:0-6365 GCA_036509295.1 Solirubrobacteraceae bacterium
CGAGCACTCCTTCGATCTCGCGGAATGAGGCCTCGACGCCCCAGAAGCATCCGGCGGCGAACGTCGCCCGCGCGGCGCCCTCGCGCTTGAGGTCCGCGGCCCGGGTCGCCGCGGCGGTGTTCGGGTTGTCTGCATTCGTCAGGTTCGTCAAATTCTGTCCCTTCCGTGTCGTGTGCGGGTACTGGCATAGACCCGTCACGACCGGGAAACGGTTCATGTGTCGATCAGCGGCTGGGGCGGGTCGCGACGAGCTGGGCGCTCATCTCGCGCACCGCCCGGACGCTGCCGCGCACGCTGCCGCTGACCTTGGAGCGTCCGCCGGCTCGCGGGCGATAGACGACGCCCACCTCTCCGATCCGCCAGCCGGCGGACGCGGCGCCGAGGACCATCTCCAGCGGCCACCCCGACCCCCGGTTGCGCAGGTCCAGTCGCAGGAGCGCATCACGGCGGGCGGCGCGCATCGGCCCCAGATCGGTGAGCGGCGAGCCGGTGCGGCGGCGCAGCTCGAACGCCAGCGCCCGGTTGGCGAGGCGGGCGTGCCACGGCCACGCGCCGGGCTCGGGCTGCCGGGCGCCGAGGCACAGGTCCGTGCTGCCGCGGAGCACCGGGTCGGCGACGAGTGCCAGCTGCCGTGGATCGAGCGAGCCGTCGCAGTCCATGAAGCAGACGACGTCGGACCGCGCCGCCATCAGTCCGGCGAAGCAGGCCGCGCCGAACCCCCGCTGCGGCGCGTGGACCACCTCGGCACCGAGTGACCGAGCCACCTCCGCCGTCCCGTCGCTGGAGCCGTTGTCGACCACCAGCGCGGCGAAGCCCGCCGGCATCGCGGCCAGCACGCCGGGAATCGCCTCGGCCTCGTCCAGCGCGGGCAGGATGACGTCGATCACAGTGGCCCAGTCAACCGCGTGGTGGTTACGGAAATCGAAACGCGGCGCCCCGGCGGGCGGTGGTCAGCCCGGCGTCGCGTAGGCTCGCCGCCATGATCCTCGTCACCGGCGGCGCCGGGTTCATCGGCTCTCATATCGTTGACGAGCTGGTCGCGGCCGGGCATCCGGTCCGCGTGCTCGATTCGCTGCTGGCGGCCGCCCACGCTCGGCGCCCGGACTACCTCAACCCGGCCGCCGAGCTCGTGGAGGGCGACGTCCGGGATCCGAGCGTCGTCGCGGCGGCGCTGCACGGGGTCGAGGCGGTCTGCCATCAGGCCGCGATGGTCGGCCTCGGCCTCGATGTGCTCGACGTGGAGGACTACGTCTCCCACAACGATCTCGGCACCGCGGTGCTGCTCAAGAGCTTGGCGGCCCGCCGGTTCCCTGGCCGGCTGGTGCTGGCCAGCAGCATGGTCGTGTACGGCGAGGGCGCGTATCGGTGCGCCGGTCACGGCCGCGTGACCCCGGCGCCGCGCGCCACCGCCGATCTCGCCGCCGGGCGATTCGAGCCGCGGTGTCCGAGCTGTGGCGGGCAGCTCGAGCCGTTCGCCATCGTCGAGGACTCACCGCTCGATCCGCGCAACGTCTACGCCGCCACCAAGGTCCATCAGGAGCACCTGTGCTTCGCCTTCGCCCGGGAGACGGATGTGACGGTGACCGCGCTGCGGTACCACAACGTGTACGGACCCCGGATGCCCCGCGACACGCCCTACTCCGGTGTTGCCGCGATCTTCGCCAGCGCGCTGGCCGCGGGTGTCGCGCCGCGGGTGTTCGAGGACGGCGGGCAGCTGCGCGACTTCGTTCACGTTCGCGACGTGGCCCACGCCAACGTGATCGCGCTCACCGCCGACCCGACCGTCGCCGGCGTCTTCAACGTCGCCAGCGGCACGCCGACCAGCGTGGGTGAGATGGCCCGGGTGCTGGCCGACGAGGCCGGCGCCCCGGCGCCCCGGCCGGTGATCACCGGGGAGTACCGGCTCGGCGACGTACGCCACGTGTTCGCTTCGCCTGACCGCGCCCGGGAAGTGCTCGGATTCGTCGCCGCGGAGGACTTCCGCGCGGGCATGGCGGAGTTCAGTCGCGCGCCGCTGCGAGCGGTCTAGGACGGCGGCGGGGCGGGTGGGTTTGGCGGGGTGGCCGGATCGGATGGGGCCGCCGGAGCCGGCGCGGCGGGCGGACCCGGTGATGCCGCCGGATCGGATGGGGCCGCCGGCGCCGCCGCGGCTCGCGCCCGGGCCGTCCCCACTGCGTATGCCACCCCCGACGCGACGAACATCACCCCGACCGCCAGCAGCCACCGGGCCGCGTAGCCGCTCTCGGGAATCCCGCTGGCCGATTCCTCGGTGGTGGTCCCGAGCCCGAACACGACCGGGATAAAGACGATCAGCAGCAGCCCGGAGAGGATCGCCGGGATTCGCAGGTACGGCGTCGGGTCCACCAGCGTGGGAACCGACCGGCGGCCGCGGCGCACCCCGGCCGGCATGCGCCCGAACGCGATCCGGTCAAGCAGCGAATACAGCGGCAGGGCCACCATGTCGTGGAGCACGATCGCCGCGACGAACCACAGGAGCACCGTCACGACACTCTTCGGCTCCTGGAACCACCCCACCACCGCGGCGGCGGCGATGGCAAAGCTCGCCACGAGCACCAGGAGGTTGAGCGGCCCCGCTCCGTACAACGCGCGGAACCGCGCCTGCAGACTCACGCCGGCTCCGGATGAAACGTCATCGTCGTTACCCATTTCGTGCAGTGGACCCCGGGGACGGCCGGACTGATCACGCGCGCCGGGAAGCCGTGATCGAGTGACAGGTCGACCCCGTTGACGTGGAGAGCGAGCAGCGAGCGCTCGTCGGCGAGCTGCTCGTGCCCGAGCGTGGCGTGACCGTAGGTGCCGTGCTCCAGCGACGCGCTGGTCACCGTCGCCGGCCGGTCGACGCCGCACAGGGCGGCGAGGTCACGCAGCCGCACCCCACTCCAGCGCTGCGTCGTGGACCAGCCCTCGACGCAGGCGATCGGCAGATCGTGCGTGTGCTGCGGCATCGCCAGCAGCTGGGCTCGAGACAGCGAGACGTGCCGTGCTCCGGTCAGCTCCAGGCGCCACGCGCTCCCCACCTTGGCGGCCGAGACACCCGAGGCGGCCCACGTCTTGTTGACCGCGAAGCCGAGCGGGCCGGAGCGGACGCGGCCACGTGGCAGCAGGAACGCCAGCGAACGGAACGGACCACCGATCGACTGCGCCGCCCCCTGCACGAACAACACCGCCGAACCGGCCCCGACCGTGGCCAGCAGCGCCCGCCGGGACATCGACGCCGGCGCCGGCGAAGACGCCTCCAGCGCAACCGACTCCGACTCCGGCTCCGCGTCGCCCACCGACTCCAGCACCGCGGCGCGCGTGCGCAGCGACCGGCGCATCGTTCCGAACTTGAGGGACACATGGACGATGAACGCGCCGATGAACACCCAGGCGCCGTAGTAGTGAGCCTGGGTGAAGCTGAACGGGAATGCGTACCAGTACTGGATGTTGAGGATGCCGGTGACGAACTCGAACAGCGCTCCGCCGACCAGCAGGGCGAGGGACAGGCGCTCGAGCGCGTGCGCCGGGCTCCGCACCGGCGGCCACTCGAACAGGCGCGGAATCACGGACCACAGCTTCGCCAGCAGCACCGGGAAGACCGCCAGTCCGATCGACACATGCAGGCCCTGGGTGAGCGCGTACAGCCACACCGGTCGGGTCGGCCACCCGAACAGGTAGAAATCGAGGGGGCCGAGATGGCGTCCGAGGGCGTTGCCGCCCAGCCCCGGCTGGTAGGCATCGTTGGACAGCAGGCCGGTGACGATCACCACCGGCAGGCCGACCAGCAGGACGAGTCCGAGGAGCGCCGTCAGCCGAGGGCTGCGCAGGGGGCTGCGCCAGAAACCCGCGCGGAATGGACCGGGAGGTGGCTTGGATGGGTCCGGGATCGGCAGCCGCACGGTTGCCACCGTGTCACACGAACTGCCAGCCGTCAGTGAATCGGTCCTGGCGTTAAGCCTATGTTCATCGCGCTGGCGCGCCGAAGCTGAATGGACACCGATCGTGGGCGCCGCGACTTGAGAGTTTCGAATCTCGTAAGGATCTGCCGGTTAGGGTCTAGTCGCGTGAACTCCGTCGCGCTACTGGTGATCGCCAAGGAACCGCTGCCGGGGCAGACCAAGACACGCCTGACTCCGCCGTGCAGCCCCGCCGAGGCCGCCGGGCTGGCCGGGGCGTCACTGTGGGACACGCTCGACGTGGTGGCGCGCACGCCCGCCGCCCGCCGCGTCCTCGTGTTCGAGGGTGACGACCGGGGCTGGCGCCCGGACGGCTTCGAGCTCCTCGCCCAGCGCGGCCGCGGGCTTGGAGAGCGACTCGCGTCCGCGTTCGCCGACGTGGGGACACCCGCCCTGGTCGTCGGCATGGACACCCCGCAGCTCACCCCCGGCCTCCTGGTGGACGCGATGCGCGCGCTCGCCGAGCCGGACGTCGACGCGGTGCTCGCGCCGACCCTCGACGGCGGCTACTGGACGGTCGGCTTCAAGGCCGCTGCCCCCCGGGCGTTCGAGCGCGTGCCGATGAGCAGCCGCTCGACGTGCGCCCGACAACGTCAGCGCCTGGGCGAGCTCGGCCTGCGCGTCCACGAGGCGCCGTCGCTGCGCGATGTCGACACGATCGAGGACGCGCGCGCCGTGGCCCAGGCGGCTCCGCACACGCGGTTCGCCCGGGCGCTCGCGGCGCTGGCGTGAAAAGCGCCCTGCACATTTACGGAGAGGGGCTGCGCGCCGGCGCCGGCGGCGCGCCGCTCGTCCGGTTGCGCGATGGAGCGTTGTTCCCGCTGGCCGTTGACCGCTACCTGCGCCCCGCCGACGAGATCGATGAGCGGTTGCTCGACGACATGGCCGGTCCGGTGCTCGACGTCGGCTGCGGTCCCGGTCGCCTTCTGCACGCGCTTACGGCGCGCGGGGTATTCGCGCTCGGGGTTGACCTCTCCCCGGTAGCGGTGGAGCTCGCCGTCGGCGGCGGCGGCCGGGCGATCGTCGGTGACATCTTCGACGACCTGCCCGGCGGCGGAACGTGGCGCAGCGCGCTGCTACTCGACGGCAACATCGGGATTGGGGGTTCCCCGGTCCGACTGCTCGAGCGCGTGCAGGCGCTGCTCGGCAATGGGGGGGTGCTGGTGGTCGAGCTCGAGGCGCCGGGAGCGCCCACCGGTGCCACCGAGGCCCGGCTCGAGCACGGGACTCGCACGAGCGCCTGGTTCCGCTGGGCACGCGTCGCCGCCGGGGACTTCGACCCGATCGCGCAGGCCGGCGGCTTCACGGTCGATGATTTGTGGACGATGGAGGACCGCTGGTTCGCGCGCTGCCGCCGCGACCGGACGGTGCGCAGTCAGGCCGGCTGCGACGGCGCCCGCCGAGCCGCCGGCGTCCACTCTGTACGGTGAAACCGTGGCCGTTCTCGAGGCCCGCGGGATCACGAAGACGGTCGGCCGTGGCCGGGCCGCGCGGCTGGTGCTCGACGGCGTCACGCTCCAAGTGGAGGCCGACGAGGTCGTCGCCGTGCTCGGGCGCTCGGGCAGCGGCAAGTCGACGTTGCTACATCTCCTCGGCGGGCTGGACCGGCCGGACGCCGGCCGGATCGTCCTGGCGGGCGAGCTGCTCACATCCCAGGGCTCCCGCGCCCTGGCGCGGACCCGGCTGCGACATGTCGGGTTCGTGTTCCAGTCCTTCCAGCTGATCGCCGAGCTGAGCGGCGCCGAGAACGTGATGCTGCCGGCGCGCCTGCCCGGCGCGGCCGCCGGCGGCGAGCGGCGCGGCCGTCGGCTGATCGAGGAGCTCGGGTTGACGGCGGTGGCCGATCACCTGCCCCACGAGCTCTCCGGCGGGGAGCAGCAGCGGTTCGCAATCGCCCGGGCTCTGGTCAACGACCCCGAGGTCGTCCTCGCCGACGAGCCGACCGGCAATCTCGACGCCGAGAGCGGTGCGGCCGTCCTATCGCTGCTGCGCAACCTCAGCGGCCGGGCGGTGGTCATCGTCACCCATGAACCCGACGCCGCGGCCGCCGCCGACCGGGTGCTCCGGCTGACCGACGGCCTGCTCGCCCCCGAGTCCCCAACCGGCGCCGCCGAGCCGCGGGCGCAGGGGCGCGCGGGGTCCGCGTCCTCGCCGTCGTGGCCGGGGCCATGAGGTCGGCGTGGCGGGAGATCGGGCACGGCCTGCGGCTGCGCCGTCGCCGGGCGGTGCTCACCGCGGTTGGGATTGCGCTGGCGGCGGCGATGCTGTCCACGGCGGTGGTGCTCGCCGATGACCTCGGTGACGGCTTCGCTCGGGCGGCCCGGGCGGCCGATCTCCCCGATGTGATCGTCCGCTTCGATCCGCAATCGCTCGATCGCGTCGCGCGTCGCATCCGGGCACTCCCCGACG
>DATCFW010000356.1:0-4595 GCA_036509295.1 Solirubrobacteraceae bacterium
TCGCGCTGGGACTGCTGGTGTGGCTGCCCGGCGGCCCGCTGGGCAAGGGCTGGGCGAGGCGCTCCGGGACGCCGCCGGCGTTGCTGAGCCACGGAGCGCGCGCGTGAGCCTTCCGCGCGTGCTGCTCGGAGCCGGCGAACAGCCGATGGACTATCAGGCCCATCGCCAGGTCCACGGCGATCTTCGCCAGCACGACCCGGCGGCCCTGTTGGCGGAGCTCACCCAGTCGGGATTGCGTGGCCGGGGCGGCGGCGGGTTTCCGCTCGCCACCAAGCTCGACGCCGTCCGGCGGGCCAAGGGCACTCCGATCGTGGTGGTCAATGCCACCGAGGGCGAGCCGATGAGCGTCAAGGATCGAATGCTGCTGGGCTCGCTCCCGCACCTCGTCCTCGACGGCGCACTCGTCCTCGCCCGGGCGCTCCGGGCCCCGGACGTGGTGATCGCCATCGAGGAGTCCGGACGCGATGTCGAGGCATCGGTGGAGCGCGCGCTGAGCGAGCGCCCCGACATCGGCCGCGGCATGACCCAGCCGCAGATCGTCGCCGTGCCCACCGGATTTGTGACCGGGCAGGAGACCGCGATCGTCAACTTCATCAACAACGGGATCCCGCGTCCGACCAACCAGCCGCCGCGGATCAGCCAGCGCGGGATCGCGCGCCGTCCGACCCTCATGTCCAACGCCGAGACGCTCGCTCACGTGGCGCTGATCGCGCGTCATGGCCACGCGTGGTTCCGCCGGCTGGGCCCGACCGAGGAGGCCGGCTCGGCGCTCGTGACCCTGAGCGGCGGCGTCCGCGCCCCGGGCGTGTATGAGATCGAGTACGGATCGAGCCTGGGCTCGCTGATCGAGGCCGCCGGCGGGCTCACCGAAGCGGCCCGCGCCTTTCTCTTCGGTGGCTACGGCGGCAGCTGGGTGACCGGCGCTGCCGCCAAGACGCTGCGGCTGTCCACCAAATCGCTGTGGTCGATGCGCGCCTCGCTGGGCGCCGGGGTCATCGTCGCGCTGCCCAACAGCGCGTGCCCGGTGGCCGAGGTGACACGGGTGGCGGGATGGATGTCAGAGGAGAGCGCGTCGCAGTGCGGACCGTGCGTCAACGGCCTCGGTGCGATGGCGGCGACGCTGGTCGACGTCTGCGAGGGCCGGGGCGGTCGCGACGCGTTCGCTGACCTCCGGCGCTGGGCGGAGCTCGTCGTCGGTCGCGGCGCGTGCGCTCATCCCGACGGCGTCGGACGGTTCGTCGCCAGCGGGCTGCGCGTGTTCGCCGCCGAGTTCGACGACCACGCCCGCCATGGCCTGTGCGACGCCTGCGAGCGTCGCCCCGTCCTGATCACGCCGCGGCCACGGAGCGCGGTGCGGTGACGATGCGGATCACGGTTGACCCCATCAAGTGCGAGGCCCACGGACTGTGTGCCGAGCTGCTGCCCGAGCGGATCACGCTCGACGAATGGGGGTACCCGCTCATTGACGGCACTCCGATACCGGTGGCTCTGCACGATCTCGCCCGCCGGGCGGCCAGTGCGTGCCCGACGCTGGCCCTGTCGCTCCACTCCGCCCTGCTGGTGGAGGCCGACCCGCCACCGCGCCGGACTGACCCGCCACCGCGCCGGGCTACTGGACGTGCTGGCCGAAGTGGTGGTGGTGGAGGTCCGCGTGGGTCCAGGCGCTGAACTGCGGGATCAGGGCGACCGCGAGCACCCCGCCGAGCACCGTCGCGGTGCCCAGTGAGAGCCAGCGGCCCGAGGCGCCGGGAAGCGCTCGGGTCAGTGGGGGCTCGGGTGGCGAACCGAAACCGGGGATCCGGGACCGCAGCGCGTTGAGATCGGCCCGCACCTGCCGCGACACCCGCCGGGACCGCAGCAGCTCGGGCAGGTGGCCGAGCACGTGGACCGCGGTGAACACGACCCAGACGATGAACCCGACCTTATGGATGAGCGTCACCTCCCCGCGCAGGTCCGAGTCGGGCCCGATCACGATCAAGAGCACGCCGGTCGCGAACACCAGCACGGTGAGCAGGACGATCGCCGGCGCCATCACGCGCAGCGCCGGCGCCGGCGCCCCCTTCTTGCGGTAGCGGGCGTCGGCGGTGTAGTAGCGGACGAACCGGTAGCCGGTGCTCGCCATCTTCAGCGCGACCGGTCCGATCAGGAGGAATCCGAGGAACAGATGCAGCCACAGGAGCTGGCCGATCAGCGCGATCGTCGCCCCCAGCACGGCGAGCAGCACGAACAGCACGAGCCCGGTCAGCACGGTCAGGCGCTCGTTGCCCTCCGTGCCGCCGGCGGTGAGGCGCCGCAGCAGCAGCGGCGCACCCGGCCGGCCGGCCGTGTCGGGCTCAGCGCGGTCCTGACTGCGGGCGTGGCTATCCATGTCACTGACCAGCATCGGGCGCGCGGCTAAGAGCGGCCTAACCGGGCGATGAGAAGGCTCTCCTCAGGTCGACGCGGGTGGCGTTTTCCGCGCCCCGAGCAACAGGAGCTAGTGCAGTGGCGCAGTGCACTAGGGTGAGAGACCCACGTCGGTCAAAGGAGATCGCCCATGTCTGGCTTCGCCACTGTGAACCTGCTGGAAGTCGAGGACTCGGTGGGTGATCGCGCTCCGGGGATCGAAGGTCGGTTCGGTCGCAAGCATCTCGACTCGCGGGATCTCGGCGTCAGCCTGTTCCGGTATGCGCCGGAGCTGCGTAGTCCGATGGCCCACAGTCACCGCGAGCAGGAAGAGGCCTACATCGTGGTCGCCGGCTCCGGACGAGTGCTACTCGACGGCGAGGTCCAGGATCTTCGCCAGTGGGATGTCGTCCGGGTGGCGCCCGAGGTGGTGAGATCGTTTTCGGCCGGCCCGGACGGTCTGGACATCATCGCCGTGGGTGGTCCCAAGCCCGCAGACGGTGACGGTGTCATGGGCACCGCCGTGTGGCCCGACACGCCCGACACGCCGTAGCCATCGACACTGTTCCAGGGTCCCCGGCGTCAGCCGGGCAGCGTGATCCACAGCTTGGGCGCGAGCTCCGTGAGCAGCGTGGAGTCGAGCTCGGCGACGGTGGTGGCGTCGCCGCTGCGCATCGCCATCGCCAGCTCGCGCCACGCCATGGCGACGGGCGCGATGCGCGCCGTCGGGCCCCAGCCGACGGCGGCGCGGAGCTCGTCGGCGCGGGCGGTGGCGTCATCGACGGTGAGCTCCCCGAACGGGCGATTGGCCCCGCGCGCGAACACCGTCTGGCTGACGATGCGCTCGACGTCGGCTTCGGTCATGGCAGCTCCTCGCTCGATGTCAGGCCGCGGCCAGCAGGCTGGACGCGATCGCGGCCTGGCCGTACGCGATCCCGCCGTCGTTGACCGGCAGTTGCTCGGGGACGAGCACCCGCAGCCCGCGCGCGTCCAGACCAGCGGACACCGCTTCGAGCAGCCGGCGATTCTGAAAGACGCCGCCGGAGAGGACGACGGCCTCGGTCCCGTGCGCCGAAGCCAGCCGGGCGCAGGCCTCGACGGTCACCTCGGCGATCGCCCGGTGACAGCGGCCGGCGATCGCGCCGGTGGCCACGCCGCCCGCTACGTCGTCGGCGATGGCTCGGATCATCGGGCGCGGGTCGATCATCAGGCGGTCCTCGGCCTGGGTGAGCGAGATCGGGTAGCTCCCTCGCTCGTCCGGATCACAGGCCGCCTCCAGCTCGATCGCCGCCTGCCCTTCGAAGGTCACTTCCGCCCGGATGCCGCTGAGCGCACTGACGGCGTCGAGCAGCCGGCCCATGCTCGTCGTCACCGGCGCCATCGCGGTCCCGAGCAGGCCAGCCACCTGGCGCCACGCGCGCGGGGTGACCCCGGCGGCCAGCAGCGACGCCGGCGGCTCCGGCGCGGCGTCGCCGGTCGCCGCCAGCCACGCGCAGGCCATCCGCCACGGCTGGCGGATCGCCGCGGCGCCGCCGGGCAGTCCGACCGGGACCAGGGACCCGACCCGGCGGCAGGAGGTCGTGTCGCCGAGCAGCAGCTCGCCGCCCCACACCGTCCCATCGGTGCCGTACCCGGTGCCGTCGAAGATCGCGCCGATCGCCGGATGGGCCGGGTCGGTCTCCCCATGCTCGGCCAGGCATGCCGCGAGATGGGCGTGGTGGTGCTGGACGCCGATGAGCTGGACCCCGACGCGGTCGAGCGCATATTTCGTTGACAGGTACTCGGGGTGCAGGTCGTGGGCGACGACCTCGGGGGTGACGGCGAACAGGGCTCCGAAGTGCTCGATGCCGTCGGCGAAGGACCGCAGCGTCTCGTAGTTCTGAAGATCGCCGATGTGATGGCTCACCCAGGCGTACCGTCCCCGGGCCAGGCAGAACGTGCTCTTCAGCTCGGCGCCGCAGGCCAGCAGCGGCCGCGGCGTCCCGCCGCCGGGCAGTGACAGCCGCCGCGGGACGTACCCGCGGGAGCGCCGCAGGAACGTCGGTCGGGGCCGTCCGGCGATCGCGGCCACGCGCACGACGGAGTCGTCGGTGCGGGTCTCGATCGGCCGGTCGTGGATGAGGAACAGGTCGGCGATGCCCCGCAGCCGCTCGAGCGCGTCGTTGTCGCGGTAGGCGATCGGCTCGTCGGAGATGTTCCCGCTGGTGAGC
>DATCFW010000357.1:0-8637 GCA_036509295.1 Solirubrobacteraceae bacterium
CGCAGCCGACGCGCCGTACCCCGGCCGGTCCAGCGCGATCACCGTGAACCCGAGCGCGGCGCCAGCCGACAACAGCGACAGCCCGGCCGCCACCCGCGAGTCCCAGTAGGCCGACGTCACCGCACCCCCGTGCAACCCAACCACGACCGCCCGAGGCTGCGAGACACCAGCGACCAGCGCCGACATCGGAACCCCGGCAACGTCCACGGTCGCGCTAACCACCGCCGAAGAGTCAACCGACACCGTCACGGGGCCGCCCGCAGCAGCAGCGCCCCGCCCGGCGTGAGCCCGCCGGAACTGACCGCGGCGACCGACGCGCCCGCGACCTGCCGCTCCCCGGCCTCGCCGCGAAGCTGCACGATCGCCTCCTGGATCAGCCCCATCCCGTGCGTGCGCCCATGCGACAGCTGACCGCCATGCGTGTTCAACGGCAGCAGCCCGCCGCGAGCAATATTCTTCCCCCCGTCGAGGAAGTCCTTGGCCTCGCCGATCCCGCAGAATCCGAGCGCCTCGATCCAGGTCAGGCAGTTGATCGTGAACCCGTCGTACAGTTCGGCGACGTCCACGTCCGACGGCCGCAGCGAGGTCCGGGTCCACAGGTGCGCGGCCGGCCCGAGCGCCTGCGGCTCGTGGGTCAGCGTGGACTGGTCCCAGTCGATCCGCTCCAGGATCTGCGTCCCCACCGCCTCCACCAGAACCGGCGGCTTCGCCAGGTCAGCAGCAGCGTCAACCGAGGAGACGATCACCGCGATCGACGCATCGCACGGCACGTCACAGTCGTACAGCCCGAACGGCGTCGTGATCGGACGGGCCCCCAGGTAATCATCCATCGTCATCGGCGACCGGTAGATCGCGGTCGGATGCAGTGCGGCATTGGCACGCTGGTTCAACGCGATCCACCCCAGCGTCTCCCGCGTCGTCCCGTATTTGTGGAAGTGCCGCTGCGCATTCTGCGCCAGCGTGTGCGCCGCCGACGTCGCCCCGAACGGATGCATCCACCCCGCGAGACCGCCGCCCGACCCCGCCGTCTTAATCTTCCCCAGGCGTATCTGCTCAGCGAACGTCGCCTCCCACAGCGTCCGGAAGCAGAGCACGTGCCGCGCCAGCCCGCCGGCCACCGCCAGCATCGCGGCGATCAGCGAGCCGCCAGGTCCGAACGTCTCGATGCCGCCGTTGTACCAGGTCGGCCGCAGGCCGAGCGCCGCCTCGAGCGCGGTCACCCCGCCCTCGCCGAACCCGCCGAAGTTCCCGCCCCCCGGATACGACGACAGCCCGTCGATGCCGGAAAACGAAAGCCCGGCGTCCTCCACCGCCCGCGTGCACGCCTCAACCGTCAGCGACAGCGGCGTACGCATCAGCCGCCGCCCGATCTCGGACGCGCCCACCCCGGTAAGCGCGACCCTGTCCTCGAACTTCGACGTCCGGATCATCGGCCGCACGTGCCGCCAGTAGTCCTCCGGCGCGATCTCGTCCTCCGGCAGCGCCGCCGGCGAATCCGGCTGCTCCGAATCAGGAACCGGCCGGAACAGCGGCAGCCACACCCCGTCCCCGACCTCCTGGAAGACGACCGACATCCGCATGCCCAGGTACAGCGAGTCAAAAGAGCAGTCCACCACGTTGGTCGTCAGCCGCACCCGAGGATCGTCCTCGATCGCGACCTGCGCCACCACGTACGGCGGCGGCAGCCCCGGCAGCGAGAACCGCTCGTTGACGGTGAACCCGATCAGCGTCGCGTACCCGGAGACAGGGGAGGGCAGCAAAGACAAGCCCCGGCAGTACCGGCACACCGGCGCAGGCGGGTGGATGAGCGCCGAGCAGGACTGGCACTGCTGGAACCGCAGCACGCCGTCCGCCCCCGAGGTCCAGAAGAACGAGTTCTCCGGGGTGAGCAGCGGCAGCGGTCGCCCGGCCTGCTCGGTCACCTCATCCCTCGCTGAAGCAGAAGCGTCACTCAGTGATCCTCGCGCTGTCCTTGCGCACCGTCACCGGCTCCGCCAGCCGCTGCTCGTCGCAGATCACCTGCAACCGGGCGATCGTCTCGTCAAGCCCGTCGCCGATCTGCGGTCCGGGAGTGAAGGTCGCAGGCAGATGCTGCATCCCCTGGATGACGCCGATCGTCTCGTAGTGGACCGCCCCGGCCGGGTCGCACACGAAGTCCGGCATCCGGTCAAGCACGTCGGTCAGCATCCGCTTGAACACCATCCGCGCCACATTGGACCCGATGCAGCGATGAATACCGAGGCCGAAGCTGTGGTGCCGATTGCCCGAACGAGCCAGGTCGATCTCGTTCGGGTTGGGGAACACCGACGGGTCGCGGTTGGACATCGCCCACGACAGCCACAGGCGCTCGCCCTCCTTGAACTCGGTCCCCGCGATCACGCAGTCGGCCGAGATCGTCCGCCCGTCGCCCGGCGCCGGGGTGTAGAAGCGCAGGAACTCCTCGGTCGCCGAGTCGAGCAGGGTGCCACGTTCCGCCGACAGCCGAGCCCGCTCGGCCGGGTTCTCCGACAGCCACTCGAGCGAGTGCGCGGTCAGCGCGGTCGTGGTGTCGAACCCGCCCCCGATGACCAGCGCAAGCACCCCGATCAGCTCCAGGTCAGGCGGCGTCTTGCCGTTGATCTGGGCCCGCACGAGCGCGTCGATCATGCCCGGCCGGGGACTCGCCTTGATCTCCGTCATCTGCCCGTACATGTCCTGGAACATCTTCATCTGGTCCTCGCGGACCCGCGCGATCTCCGGCGAGTCGTGCCGCGTGTAGACCGAGGCGTGCACCGCCTCGCAGTAGAGGCTCCAGTTCTTCAGCGGTACCCCGAGCATCGCCAGCGTGAGCACGGCCGGCACCACGTTGGCGAGGTGGTCGACGAAGTCGATCGTGCCGGTCTCGATCCGCTCGTTCAGGCACGCGCGGACCAGTTCGTCCACCACCGGCGTCCAGCGCCCGACCGCGGCGGGCGAGAGGTACGGGTTGAGCGCCTGCCGGTAGTGCCGCTGCTCGGGCGGGTCCATCTCCAGGAACCCGCCCTGGAACTCGCTCTCCGGCGTCGGGATCGTGATGCCCTTGTAGCCCTTGCGCTCGTTGCGCACGTCGTGGTCGTTGGAGAGGTACTCCGCCGACCGGGCGAGCGCGAAGACCTCGTCGTGCCCGGCCGCGACCCAGTGCCCGCCGTAGGTCTCGCTCCACGCCACCGGGCACTGGCCCAGCATCTCGGTGGTGATC
This sequence comes from Solirubrobacteraceae bacterium, assembly GCA_036509295.1. GTDB lineage: Bacteria > Actinomycetota > Thermoleophilia > Solirubrobacterales > Solirubrobacteraceae > Palsa-465. The sequence goes on from DATCFW010000357.1 coordinate 3,218, forward strand.
TCCTGGAAGTTCTCCCGGTACTCGGGGGTGTGCCGGTCGAAGTCGTAGCGGTTCTTTTTCCGCTCGGCGTCGTCAATCACGCGCATGGCTCCTAAGGGATAACCGAGATGGCCTGTTCGGGGCACGACCTGACCGCCTCGGCCGCCTTGGCCTCGAGGTCGGCGGGCACGTCCCCGTCGATGATCACCGTGGAGTGACCGTCGATGTCGTCGAGCTGGAAGAGGTCCGGGGCGATCATCGCGCAGAGCGTGTGGCCCTGGCAGCGGTCCGGATCCACGTGCACCTTCACGTTCGTTTCCTCTCTTCTTTTAAAGATCAAATTCGGTCTGCCGAACGGTCCCGGGCGACTCTTAGAGGTGGAAGTCGTACCACTTCAGGTAGCCGCCCGCATCGACCCGCATCTGCATCCCGGTCACGTACCGGGCCTCGTCCGACGCCAGGAACAGCACCATGTTGCTAATGTCGACCGGCTCGATCCACGGCACCGGCATCCCCTGCTGCACGAAGAACGCCGGGGTCGCGTCCTCCTTGGTCGGGTGCTCCAGGTCGGGCCGGAACGACTTGTACATCGGCTCGCTCTGCAGCATGTTCGTGTCGACGTTGGTCGGGTGGATCGCGTTGGCCCGGATCATCCGCGGCGCCAGGTTGCGCGCGAGCTCGTGGATGTAGGTCGCGATCGCGCGCTTGGCGTACATGTAGCCGTGGCCGCCGGGGTCGGTGCCGAGCTGCATCATCGGCACCGCGTTCATGTAGGCGGCGACCGAGCCGGTGGCGATGACCGACGCGCCCTCGGACAGGTGCGGCAGCGCCGCCTGGATCGCGTTGATCGTGCCGAGCAGGATCGTGTCGACCGAGTCGGTCCACGCCTGCATCGGCGGCTGCCCCTTCATCGCCGCGATGCCGGCCTGCGCCACCACCACGTCGACCTTGCCGAGCTCGCTGATGCCGCGCTCGAGCGCCGCCGTCAGCTGGGACCGGTCACGGACGTCGGCCTCGGCGGTGACGATCCTGCGGTCGAGCTTCTCGACCAGGCGCGCGGTCTCCTTCAGGTCGTCCGGCGTCGCCATCGGGTAGCCGACGGTCTCGAAGTCCTTGCAGATGTCGACCGCGATGATGTCCGCGCCCTCTTCGGCCAGCCGGATGGCGTGGCTGCGGCCCTGGCCCCGCGCCGCGCCGGTGATGAAGGCGACCTTGCCTTGCACACGTCCCATGAGCGATGTCCTCCCGGACTGGAGTGGTGTCCTCCTGGACTGGAAATATGACTCCCAATTGTGAGAACATTACTCTCACTTGGCCAGGTTGCGGAAGCCCGGACACAGGGAGGACTTGGATGTCAGACCAGGACGCGACGGCACTGTTGCCCAAGCGCATGCTCATCGACGGCAAGCTCGTCGAGGCCGAGCGGACGTACCCGACCGTCAACCCGGCCACCGGCCAGGTGTTCGCGCACGCCCCGGACGCCAGCGTGGCCGACGCGGTGGCCGCGGTGGCGGCGGCCAGGCGCGCGTTCGATACCACCAGCTGGCCGACGGACGTCGCGTTCCGCGCCCGCTGCCTCGACCAGCTGCATAAGGCGCTGACCGAGCACAAGGAGGAGCTGCGGGAGCTGACGATCACCGACGTCGGCGCGCCCCGCCAGATCACCTACGGCGCCCAGCTCGACCAGCCGATCGAGATCGTCCGGTTCTACGCCGACCTGCTGCCGGGCTACCCGCTGACCGAGGAGCTCGGCCAGATCGAGTTGATGGGCAAGCAGCACCGCCGCTGGGTCGAGAAGGAGGCGGCCGGCGTCGTCGCCGCGATCATCGGCTACAACTACCCGACCCAGCTCGCCCTGGCCAAGCTCGCCCCGGCCCTCGCGGCCGGCTGCACGGTCGTGCTCAAGGCCGCCCCGGACACGCCGCTGATCACGCTCGCGCTGGCCGAGCTGATCGCGACCGAGACCGACATCCCGCCCGGCGTCGTCAACATCATCTCCTCGTCCTCGGTCGCGGTCGGGGAGGCGCTCACCACCAGCCCCGACGTGGACCTGGTGACGTTCACCGGCGCGACCGCGACCGGCCGCGCGATCATGGCGGCCGCGTCCGGCACCATCAAGCGGGTCTTCCTCGAGCTCGGCGGCAAGTCCGCCCTGGTCGTGCTGGACGACGCCGACTTCGGCGAGCCCGCCATGGTCGGCGCGTTCGCGACCTGCTCGCACGCCGGTCAGGGGTGCGCGATCCCGACCCGGATGCTGGTGCCGAGGGCGCGCCACGACGAGATGGTCGCCCAGGTGGCCGGCATGCTCGGCGCGGTGACCTACGGCGACCCGGCCGACCCCGCCAACTACATGGGCCCGCTGATCAGCGAGCGGCAGCGGGACAAGGTCGACGGCATGGTGCAGCGAGCGATCGCGGCCGGCGCCACCCTCGTCACCGGCGGCACCAAGGTGGACCCCGGCTACTACTACACCCCGACGCTGCTCACCAACGTCGACCCGGACAGTGAGATCGCCCAGGAAGAGGCGTTCGGCCCGGTCCTGGTGATCATCGACCACGACGGCGACGACGACGCGGTGCGGATCGCCAACAACTCGATCTACGGCCTGTCCGGCTCGGTCTACAGCGCCGACTACGAGCGCGCGCTCGGCGTAGCGAGGCGGATCAGGACCGGCACGATCAGCGTCAACGGCGGCATGTGGTTCGGCCCCGACGTCCCCTTCGGCGGCTACAAGCAATCAGGGATCGGGCGCGAGATGGGTGCCGCCGGCCTCGAGGAGTTCCTCGAGCGCAAGGCCCTCGCGACGGTGGTCGCCTGATGGCGGGCATCCGCGTACTCGAGGGGTGCCTCGAGCACAGTGCGCTGGCGACGGTGGTCGCATGATGGCCGGCCCGCTGGACGGCATCCGCGTCCTCGAGGTTGCCATGTACGGCTTCGTCCCGTCGGCCGGCGCGGTTCTGTCGGACTGGGGCGCCGACGTGATCAAGGTCGAGCACGCCGTCACCGGCGACCCGCAGCGCGGGCTGCGCCAGGTCGGCAAGTACAAGATCGAGGGCGAGCCCAACCCGAACTTCGAGCACGCTAACCGGGGCAAGCGCTCCATCGGCCTCGACGTCTCCAAGCCCGAGGGCCAGGAGATCGTCTACGAGCTGGCCGCCCGGTCCGACGTGTTCCTGACCAACTTCCTGCCCGAGCCCCGACAGCGGTTCAACATCGACGTCGAGGACATCAGGAAGGCCAACCCGGCGATCGTCTACGCCCGGGGCAGCGCCCTCGGCCCGCGCGGCGTGGAATCGAACCGCGGCGGCTACGACATGACCGCCTTCTGGTCCCGGGGGACAAGCGCGGCGTCCCTGACGCCCCCCGACCTGGACGGGCTGATCTACCCGCCGCCCGCCTACGGGGACACGATCTCCGGCACCAACCTGGCCGGCGGGATCGCCGCGGCGCTGCTCAAGCGCGAGCGCACCGGCGAGCCCTCGATAGTCGACGTCTCGCTGTTCGGCAGCGGGCTGTGGACGATGGGCCACGCGCTCGCGGTCTCGCTGCACCTCGGCCAGTCCTGGGTGGCCCCGCCGATGGGGAGCAGCGGAGCGATGTCGAACCCGCTGTCCGGGCTCTACAAGACGGCCGACGGCAGGTACCTCTCGCTGGTCATGCTCCAGCCCGGGAAGTTCTGGGCCGACGTCTGCCGCCACATCGACCGTCCCGACCTGATTGATGACCCCCGCTTCGCCACCGCGGAGCTGATCGCGGCTAACGGCGCCGCCGGGTCGGCGATCCTGGCCGAGGTGTTCGCCTCCCGCCCCCTCGCCGAGTGGGCCGAGAAGCTCGCCACCCTGGCCGGCCCGTGGGCCCCGGTCCAGGACACCCTGCAGGCCGGCCAAGACGCGCAAGCGCGGGCCAACGAGTACTTCCTCCCGGCCGGCTCGCTCGAGCTGGTCTCCTCCCCGGTCCAGTTCGACGTGGTCGCGCCCGAGCTCGGCCCGGCCCCCGCCTTCGCCGCGCAGACCGAGGAGATCCTGCAGGAGATCGGCCTCGACTGGGACCGAATCATCGAGCTGAAGTCGACCGGCGCCGTCACCTGAAGTCCTCGGCAACGAGATATATCTGGAGCAAACCATGGAGAAGGACGAGCTGATCCTGATCAGCGTGGACGACCACATCGTCGAGCCGCCGGACATGTTCGCCGGCCGGCTGCCGGCCAAGTACGCAGCCGACGCCCCGCGCCAGGTCCACCTCGAGGATGGCACCGATGTGTGGAAGTTCCGCGACATCACCATCCCCAACGCGGCGCTGAACGCGGTGGCCGGACGTCCGAAGGAGGAATACGGGCTCGAGCCGACGGGCCTCGACGAGATCCGCCCCGGCTGCTACGACGTGCACGAGCGGGTCAAGGACATGTCGGCGGGCGGGATCCTCGGGTCGATGAACTTCCCGTCGTTCCCTGGGTTCGCCGGGCGGCTGTTCGCGACCGAGGACCCGGAGTTCTCCCTCGCCCTCGTCCGGGCCTACAACGACTGGCACATCGACGAGTGGTGCGGTTCCTACCCGGGCCGCTTCATCCCGATGGCGCTGCCGGTGATCTGGGACCCGGTCGCCTGCGCGGCCGAGGTCCGCCGGGTGGCCGAGAAGGGCTGCCACTCGCTGACGTTCACAGAGAACCCGGCCGTGATGGGCTACCCCAGCTACCACACCGACCACTGGGACCCGCTATGGCGGGCGCTGTCGGACTGCGGCACCGTGCTCAACGTGCACATCGGCTCGTCCGGCCGGATGGTGGTCTCGGCCGTCGACGCGCCCCCGGACGTGATGATCACCCTCCAGCCGATGAACATCGTGCAGGCGGCGGCCGACATCTTCTGGTCCGACGCGATCAAGAAGTTCCCCGACGTCAAGATCGCCCTGTCCGAGGGCGGCACCGGCTGGATCCCGTACTTCCTCGAGCGGCTCGACCGCACCTACGAGATGCACGCGACCTGGACCGCGCAGGACTTCGGCGGCAAGCGCCCGTCCGACGTCTTCCGCGAGCACTTCCTCACCTGCTTCATCTCCGACCCGGTGGGCGTCCAGCTCCGCGACGAGATCGGCATCGACAACATCTGCTGGGAGTGCGACTACCCGCACTCCGATTCGATGTGGCCGGACGCCCCCGAGGTCCTCTGGGAAGTCCTGCAGCGCTACTCGGTGCCCGACTCCGACATCAACAAGATGACCCACGAGAACGCGATGCGCTGGTACCAGTTCGACCCCTTCAAGCACGTCCCCAAGGACCAGGCCACCGTCGGCGCCCTCCGCGCGTCGGTCCCCGACCACGACGTCTCGGTCCAGTCCCGCAGCCACCGCATCATCAACCCCGAAGAAAAACTAGAGGCCTACCGCTCCCGCGCCCGCGCCGTCATGTCCGCCACCACCCCCACCCGCTAACCCCCCGAACCCCA
>DATCFW010000358.1:0-3695 GCA_036509295.1 Solirubrobacteraceae bacterium
CCGTCAGGCTCGTCCTGCGGTTCGCCGCCGTTGATTCCGCCGAACATCGTCGCACCGTCACCCGCACCATGACCCTCAGGTAACACGTGAGCCAGTACAGGCTCTGCGCTGATGGTGAAGGTATGGCGCCCCCTTCAGGGAAGCGCTCCGGGATCCCCATCCTTGCCGCGCTGGCGATACTGGTTGCGCTGCTAGTGATTGCCGCGCCAGCGGCGCCGGCCGTCGCCGATGTAGGTGCTTCCCGTCGTGCGCGCCCAGGCTGTCGATCTCAGCCCGGACGCGAGCTACGCAGACGGTTTCCCAGCGGTCGCGCGGGCGTCGCTTCCGCTCCACGACTTTTTGTGCGCCCGCTTGGCCGCCTGATATTCGGCCAGCGCCTGCGGTGAATCGACATCACCAAGCGTCGGATGCCAGGGCACGAGGCCAGCGGCGGCGGCAACGTCGAACTGCTTGGCCAGGACCGCGCCGAGCGATTTGATCTTCATCTCCCCGAACCCGGGGAGCGCGCCGAGATTGGCGCGCAGCGCATCCGTGTCGGCGGCGTCGGTCCACACGCGCGCAGCGTCACCGTCGTACTCGTCGCGGATGTACACGGCGAGGTCGTGGACGCGCTGGGCCATGGAGCCCGGGAAGCGGTGAATCGCCGGCTTGGCGCGGAACAGCGGCTCCAGGTCGGCGGTGGCCAGCGTGTCGGCATCGAGCGCGCCGAGGCGCTCCTTGAGCACCAGCGGGCCGACGAACGCCTTCTGGACGGTGACCTGCTGGTCGAGCGCGAAGCCGACGAGCAGCGCCATCGGCTCGGTGGCGATGAGCGCGTTGGCGTCGTCTGACTCGGTGAAGTAGAGCCGGTCGGGCATGGTGGGGCGATGATAGGGCGCAGGTCAACGCCGCGATCCGCTGCGATGCTTAAGGTTCCGGCTCGATGCCGCCGCTGATCACCGAAGCCGAGGCCCGGCGCCTGGGCGAGATCTCAGACCCCGCCGAGATCGAGGCGCTGGTGGAACGCGCCTGGCAGGCCCGCGTGCAGCGATTCGCCGACTCGACGGACATGTGCTCGCTGGTCAACGCCAAGTCGGGCGGCTGCGCCGAGGACTGCGGATTCTGCGCCCAGTCCAAGTACGCCGAGTCCCAGACGCCGATGCACGCGATGATGGACCCGGAGCAGATCCTCGAGCATGCCCGCGCCGCCGAGGCGGCGGGCGCGCATCGCTTCTGCATGGTCACGCAGGGTCAGGGGCTGTCCACGCGCGACTTCGACAAGATCCTGGCGGGGGCCCGGCTCGTCGCCGAGCACACCAACCTCAAGCGCTGTGCGTCGATCGGCCACATGTCGGTAGCCCGCGCCCAGGCGCTCAAGCAGGCGGGGATCCAGCGGGTGCACCACAACGTGGAGTCCGCCGAGTCCTATTACCCGGAGGTCTCCACCACCGTCCGCTACCAGGGGCGCCTGCGGACGATCGACGCGGTCCGCGAGGCCGGGCTGGAGACGTGCGTCGGCGGCATCCTCAACCTCGGCGAGACGCGCGAGCAGCGGGTGGAGATGGCGTTCGAGCTGGCCAAGATCGATCCCACCAGCGTCCCCATCAATCTGCTCAACCCCCGCCCGGGGACCAAGTTTGGCGATCGCGAGCTGATGGACCCGTGGGAGGTGGTCAAGTGGATCGCGATCTTCCGCCTGATCCTGCCGGAGGCGCTGTTCCGGCTGTGCGGCGGCCGGGTCGAGAACCTCGGGGGGCTCCAGGCCACCGCGGTCAAGGCGGGGCTCAACGGCGTGATGATGGGCAACTTCCTCACGACGCTGGGCAACACGCCCGATGAGGACAAGGCGATGTTCGAGGAGCTCGGGCTCAACGTCGCTCCGCAGGCCGACAACGGCGCCAACCCGCGGCCCGACAACCGCTCCGGCTGGCTCGAGGGCGAGACGCCCGACGTCGTCTCCGACGCCCTCTCGGCCCCCGACCCCGCGCCGCTCACCGTGCGCCTGTGGGATCCGACCACGCAGCTGCGGTTCGCCGCCAAGGGCGCGGTTCCGCCCCGTCCCGACGGCGCCGCCAACAGCGGGCAGGGTCGCGAGACCCGCGAAGCCGCCGCCCGCCGCGCCGCCGCCGGCTGACCCGGTTCCCGGCACCCTCCGCGACCCCGCGATGTTGCCGTCCGGGGGGTGGCATATGTTGCGCGGCGGGATGATCGAGATAGAGGCCCGGCTGGATGAGCTGACAGCCCTCGGGTTGCACCGTCGCACCCGGCTCGTCAGCGGCCCCCAGGGGCCGCACGTCCTGCTCGACGGCAAGCCGGTGCTGCTGCTGGCCTCGAGCAACTACCTCGGGCTGGCCGACCATCCGCAGGTCCGCGAGGCTGCCGCCGATGCAGCCATGCGGTGGGGTGTCGGCGCCGGGGCGTCACGGTTGATGTCCGGCACGATGACGATCCATCGGCGCCTGGAGGAGCGGCTGGCGGCGTTCGCCGGCCGGGAGAGCGCGCTGCTGTTCGGCTCGGGGTACCTCGCCGCTGCCGGCACCATCTCCGCGCTGGCGCGCCCCGGTGATGTCGTCTTCTCCGATGAGCTCAACCACGCCGCGATCGTCGATGGCTGCCGGCTGTCGCGCGCCGACGTGTTCGTCTACGACCACGGTGATGTCGAGCATCTCGCCTGGGGGATCGACGAGGCGGAGGGTCGCGGCGCGCTGGTCGTCACCGACAGCGTGTTCGCGATGGACGGGGACGTGGCCCCGCTGACCGAGATCGTCGAGCTGGCGCAGCGCACCGGCGTGCGGACGATGATCGACGAGTCCCACGCGATCGGGGCGCTTGGCCCGGGCGGACGCGGCGCGCTCGCCGAGGCGGGCCTCGACGATCAGGTGGACGTCATCGTCGGGACGCTCGGCAAGGCGCTCGGCGCCTACGGCGCGTTCGTCGTCTGTGACCGGGCGATGTCCCGATACCTCGTCAACTCGGCCCGCACGTTCGCTTTCTCCACGTCATTGCCGCCGCCCGTCGTGGCCGGCGCGATGGCAGCCCTGGAGCTGCTGCGGTCCAAGCCCCAGCGAGTCACGAAGCTCGCCGCCAACGCGACCGTGCTGAGAAATGGTCTCGAGCGCGAGGGCTTTGATCTGGGTGGCGCTCGCACCCAGATCCTCCCGCTGCTCATCGGCGACCCGCAGTTGGCGACGCGGATCAGCGAGGCGGCGCTGCTGCGCGGACTGTTCGCTCCGGCGATCGGCCCACCGGTGCTCACGCCCCTCACGGCACGGCTGCGGCTCACCGTGATGGCGACCCACCGCCCCGAGGAGCTCGTCGACGCCGCCCGGACCCTGGGGACGGTCGCCCGGGCGGCCGGGTTTGACCCTCGATCGGTCGCGCGCCGCCCCACTCCCATCCCGGCCGGTGCTTGGACCGACGACGAGGACGACGAGCCCGACAGGCGCGTCGCCGAGCCAATCGGGACCCCGTCGATGCGTGGCGTGTTCGACTTCGAGGCACCCGAGCCGGTTCGGCGCGCCGCGTAGACGCTGGACCCGTCAGTGACGGACCGGGCCCGGCGGGGCTGTTTTGTGACCGGCACCGACACCGGGGTCGGCAAGACGGTGGTGGCGGCGGCGATCGTCGCCCGGCTGACCCAGCTCGGCGTCACCGTGGCGCCGCTCAAGCCGCTGATCACCGGCCTCGACGAGCCGCCCGACGATGGGTGGCCCGCC
>DATCFW010000359.1:0-8708 GCA_036509295.1 Solirubrobacteraceae bacterium
CCGCTCCGCCCGGGCGAGGCGCTTGCGGAGCCGGCCCGCCTCGGACCGCTCGTGGGCGAGGGCCTCGCGGGTTGACTCCAGCGCCCCGGTCCGCTCGTGCAGCGCGGTTCGGGTGGCGGCGTGCGCCTGCGTCGTCTCGTCTCGCTCCCGGCCGAGTTCGTCGTGGCGGATCTGCGCCGCCTCGAGCTCGCGCCGGTGTTCGCGGTCACGTTCAGCGTGCCGACGCTCGGCTTCGTCGAGCTCGCGGCGGCGCTCCGCGTCGAGCTGCTCGTGGCGGCGCTGGGCCTCCCGCAGCTCGCCGCGGGTGGCATCCAGCTCCTGCGCTACGGCCGCCGCCTCCGCCTGGGCGGTCGCCGCGAGGTCCAGCGACGCCTGCGCTTGGCCCAGCTCGGTGCGCAGCCGCCGGCTGGTGCTCCGCTCCTGCTCGAGCGCCTGCTCGGCCCCGGCGCGGTGCTCGCGCTCGGCGTCGAGCGCGCGGCTGGCGGTGGTCAGCCGCGCGGTCAGCCGCTCGACCTCCGGCGCAGTCTCGCGGGCCCGGCGGGCGCCACCGCCCCGCCCCTGCGGATCGGCCTTGGCCACCGGTGTCCGTGCCGACCGGCCGGCTGAGATCTGATCCCCCGCCCGCGCCGGCTTGGCGCCGACGGCGCTCAGCGCCACGGCGATGTCGGGCGCGACCGACAGCTCGAGCTCGGCGCCGCTGTCCTCGAGGTCAACCGCGAGGGCAAACGCCGCGATCCACGGCTCGCCGTCCTGCGCTGCCCACGGCTTGTGCTCCAGCTCCGCCAGGGCGCGCACCTCGCCGTCGGCGCCGTCGCGCCGCACGATCAACGTCGGACGGACGAAGCGGCGGCCGCGAACCCCAAACCAGCGACCGGTGATCTCCAGGCGGTCGGGCCCGGAGGCCGCAACGCGCTCCACCTGAAAGCTGATTCGGTCGGGCTCGGCGGTCAGGGGCGCGGAGGTAGGACGGCTGTCCGCCGCGGCTTAGGCGCCGCGTCGCAGGCGCGCCGCGCGAGACTTCTTGCGGGCGCCGTTGTTGCGGTGGATCGCACCGCGCTTGACGGCCTTGTCAATCGTCTTGACGAGCACGCGATGCTCGGTCTCGGCCGCATCGCCCTCGCCATCGGTCACCGCCTGCTCGAGCCGGCGGAAGTAGGTCTTGATCGTCGAGGTGTAGCGGCGATTCTCCAGCCGCTCGCGCTCGGCGCGCAGGATCCGCTTCTTCTGTGAGTGAATATTGGCCATGAAAAATGGGCCGGAGACGGACCGGCGACGGCGCGTACTATAGCGCGCCGTGTCTATCGAGAGCACAGGCGCCGGCCCCGGCCCGCCCGATCCGCCGATGGCTGCGCCAGCCTCTGCGGCGCGGCGCCGGCTCGCTCTCAGCACCGCCATCTTCGCGCTCGCGACCGCGCTCTCGCGGATCGCGGGATTGGGGCGCGAGATCGTCCAGGCGAGCTTCTTCGGCACGTCGGCCGCCGGCTCGGCGTTTACGGTCGCCTCCCAGATCCCCAACCTGTTCAGCAACCTGTTCTCGCAGGCGGCGCTGTCGGCCGCGTTCGTGCCGGTGTTCACCGATCTGCTGCAACAGGGGCGCAAGCGGGAGGCGTTCAAGCTCGCCTCGGAGCTGTTCTGGCTCATCCTTGTCGTGCTCGGGGCGCTGACGCTGGTCTACATGGCTGTCGCCGGGCTGATCATGCCGCTGTTCACCGGCACGACCTTCAGCGCCGAGACGACGGTGCTCACCGCGGGCCTCTCCCGGGTGCTGTTCCCGGTGGTGCTGTTGCTGAGCCTCACCGGGCTGCTAGTGGGAATTCTTCAGTCCTACGACGAGTTCTCGGTCGCGGCGCTCGCGCCCGCGGTGTGGAACATCGTGATCGTCATCCTGCTCGTCGGCCTGCACGGCCGCTTCCACGGTGAGGACGCCGTGTACGCCTACGCGATCGCCTGGCTGGTGGCCACGATCGTCCAGTTCCTGATGATCCTCGGGGCGTTGCGCAAGGTCGAGTTCCGCTTCTCATTCACGCTCAACTGGCGGGACCCCCGCATCCGGCAGGTGCTGATTCTGTTCCTGCCGGTGACGATGAGCATCGGGATCATCAACCTTGACGTCTTCCTCAACGCCGACCTCGGCACGCTGGTCTCCTACCACGCGCCGATCGCCATCAACGACGCGTTCCGGATCTACATGCTGCCCCAGGGGGTGTTCAGCGTCGCGGTGGCGACGGTGCTGTTCCCGACGCTGACGCGGTTGGCCACCGCCCGCGATTCGGGCGGCATGCGCCGCACCCTCGGCAACGGGATCCGTCAGATCGCCCTGCTGCTCATCCCGTCGGCGGCGCTGTTGGCGGTGCTGGCCACACCGATCACGCGGCTGCTGTACCAGCACGGCTCCTTCCACGCCGACTCCACCGCCCGTGTCTCCACGGCGCTGTTCTGGTTCGCCTTCAGCCTCCCCTTCGCCGGGGTGAATCTGCTCCTGAGCCGGACGTTCTTCGCGCTCCAGCGGCCGTGGATCCCGACCAAGCTGGCGGCGATGAACATGGTCGTCGACGTCATCGTCTCGGTGGCGCTGTACAAGCCGCTCGGGATCGCCGGCCTCGTGATCGGCACGGTCGCCGCCAACATCGTCATGGCCGGGCTCCAGCTGCACCGGCTGCGGGTCGGCTTCAACGGCCATCTCGAGGGCGCCCAGACGATGATGATCACCGTTCGCATCCTGGTCGCCACGGCGATGACGGGTGCGGTCGGCTACTTGCTGTGGAAGGGGCTCGACAGCGTGCTGGGGTTGTCGCTGATCGCTCAGATCGTGTCGGTGGGCGTCGCGCTCGCCGCGGCGGGCCTTCTCTACGCCCGGCTGGTCCTGACGATGCGGATCCCCGAAGCGCGCCAGATCGAGACGCTGATCCTCGGCCGTGTGCGCGGCCGAGTAGCCTCGTGACATGGAACTGAGGGGCCTCTACGCCCGCCATTTCGCCAAGCCCCGGCAGGAGCGAGCGTTTCTCAGCGCGGTCGCATTCACCACGACGTTCGGGGCGGCCCGGGGGATCACCCACGCGATCCGCGCCCAGCGTGGGCCGTTCAAGAACATCAGCGCCGGCGGCCGGCACATCCACCACAGCACCTTCGGGATCTTCGGCCTGCTCGGGATCGGGTACCTGTGGACGTACCGGTTCGGGATCGGCAACACGGCCCCCGAATGGGCCTCGCGGCTGACCGCGACGACGTATGGGATTGCCTCGGCGCTGACTCTGGATGAGTTCGCCCTGTGGCTCGACCTTCAAGATGACTACTGGGACGCCCAGGGGCGCAAGTCGATCGATGCCGTCGCCCTGTTCGCCGGCCTGCTGACGATCGGCGTGGCCGGTCGCGGGGCGCTGACTGAGATCGGGCTGTTACCGGAGTTCCTGGCCCGGGCCGTGCGCCACGAGGAGCACGCCCATGTCGCCGCGCACCGGTAGCCGCGCCCGCTCGCTCGCAGCTGCCGGCCACTTCTACCCTTAGGTCTGATGCCTGACCAGGCCCACATCCGCAACTTCTCGATCATCGCCCACATCGACCACGGCAAGTCGACCCTGGCCGACCGGATCCTCGAGCTCACGCACACCGTGGACCCCCGGGCGATGCGCGCTCAACTGCTCGATTCGATGGATCTCGAGCGCGAGCGCGGGATCACGATCAAGGCCCAGGCGGTGCGGGTGTTCTACGAGTCGGCGCACGACGGGCGCCGTTACCAATTGCAGTTGATCGACACTCCCGGCCACGTCGACTTCACCTACGAGGTGTCGCGTTCGCTGGCGGCGTGCGAGGGAGCGCTGCTGGTGGTCGACGCCTCGCAGGGGGTGGAGGCCCAGACCGTTGCCAATACGTATCTGGCCGTCGACTCGGGCCTGGAGCTGATCCCGTGCCTCAACAAGGTCGATCTGCCCGGGGCCGAGCCCGAGCGCGTCGCCGAGGAGGTCGCGGACCTGCTCGGAGAGCCGGCCGATCAGGTGCGGCGGATCAGCGCCAAGACCGGGGAGGGGGTGGCCGAGGTCCTCGACGAGCTGATCGCCCGGGTTCCTCCGCCCAGCGGCGATCCTGACGCGCCGCCCCGAGCCCTCATCTTCGACTCCGAGTTCGATCAGTACCGCGGAGTCATCTGCTACGTCCGGGTGGTCGACGGCACGTTCACCAAGGGCGAGGCGATCCGCGCCATGCAGGCCGGCACCGAGGCTGAGATCGATGACATCGGGTTCTTCAGCCCGCAGATGATCTCGGCCAAGACACTGGGCCCGGGCGAGGTCGGCTTCGTGATCACCGGCATCAAGGATGTCACCCGTCTGCGGGTCGGTGACACGCTGACCGCCAAGGCCCGGCCGGCCTCCGAGCCGCTCCCGGGCTACCGGGAGGTCAAGCCGATGGTGTTCTGCGGCCTGTTCCCGATCGACACCGAGCAGTACCCCGACCTGCGCGACGCGCTGGAGAAACTGACGCTCAACGACGCCGCCCTCAGTTGGGAGCCCGAGACCTCGGAGGCGCTCGGCTTCGGCTTCCGCTGCGGCTTCCTCGGCCTGCTGCACATGGACATCGTCCGCGAGCGCCTCGAGCGCGAGTACGACCTCGAGCTGCTGGCGACGATGCCGAGCGTCGAGTATGAGGTCACCCTGACCGACGGCTCGATCCTGCCGCTGCACAGCCCCAATGACATGCCCGATCCCGCGCGCATCGTGGAGGTCCGGGAGCCGTTCATCCGCGCCTCGATCCTCTCGCCCAAGGAGTTCGTCGGCCAGATCATGGAGCTGTGTCAGGAGCGCCGCGGTGAGCACGCCGGCATGCACTACCTCTCGGCCGAGCGCGTGCAGCTCACTTACGATCTCCCCCTGGCGGAGATCGTGCTCGACTTCTTCGACCAGCTCAAGTCGCGCACCCGCGGCTACGCCTCGCTGGACTACGACATCACCGGCCTACGGGAATCGGACCTGGTCAAGCTCGACATCCTGCTCGCGGGCGACCCGATCGACGCCCTGTCGATGCTCGTGCACCGTTCCAAGGCCCAGGTCGCCGGCCGCATGCTCACCGAGAAGCTGCGGGCGAAGATCCCCCGCCAGCAGTACGACGTTCCCATCCAGGCAGCGATCGGCAGCCGGATCGTCGCCCGGGAGACGATCAAGGCGTACCGCAAGGACGTGATCGCCAAGTGCTACGGCGGGGACATCAGCCGCAAGCGCAAGCTGCTCGAGGCCCAGAAGAAGGGCAAGCAGCGGATGAAGCAGGTCGGTCGCATCGAGGTGCCCCAGGAGGCGTTCCTGGCGGTGCTCGAGCTCGGCGACAAGGGGTGAGTGGCACGCCCGCGGACGCCCGGCGATTCACCGCAGAGCTCGCCCCGCAGGACGACCCGGCGATCGGCGCAGAGATCATCCGCGTTCGTTTCGAGGATGGCGACACCGAGCAGCTCCGGCTGCACGACTACGACCGGCTGTACGCGCTCCCCGGGGTCTATGAGCAGATCGTCCAGGAGCGGCTGGGCTGCCGTTCACCGCAGCAGCTCGCGGAGATGCTGGCCGGCGTCGTCGATGGGCTCGGCTGGGAACGCCCGGACGCACGCGTGCTCGACATCGGCGCCGGCAACGGCGTCTCGGGTGAGGCGCTGGCCGCCCAGGGGCTGCATCCGGTGCTCGGCACCGACATCGTCCCAGCGGCGCGCGAGGCGGCGCTCCGGGACCGCCCGGGGCTCTACGACGAGTACCGGACGCTCGACCTGCTTGACGTCGGGCCCGACGCGCGCGCGCAGCTGGTGGGGTTGCGTGCCAACGTGCTCAGCTGCGTGGCCCCCGTCGGCGATCACACCTCCCAGCTGCCGCCGGCCGCGCTCGCCGCCGCCGCGGCGCTGCTCACCCCCGACGCGCTCGTCGCCTACATGCACGATCCGATGCTCGGCGTGCCCGATCCGATCACCGCCGAGTTCTGGCGCACCGCGCTCGGTCCGCGCCTGGATGCGAAGGAACTGGCCCGCGCCCGCTACCTGCACCGCTACACCGTCAACGGGCAGCCGTTCGAGATGATCGGCGTCGTCTGGCGCCTACGGCGCGACGATCAAGCCCAGTAGCTGCGGGCGGACGGACGGGAGCCGTGTCGCGGCGGGCCATAGGCCCGGCGCTGGCGGGTGTACATCCACGGCCCACGGGGTGCGCGCGGCCGGCCGCCGAGCACCATCACGACGACCATCAGGACGGCCCACACGACCGTGACCGCCACCACCATCGCGGCGGTCACCGCGAGCACCGGGAACGCGAACAGCAGCAGCCACGGGTTTGCCCTGACCGACGACAGCGCAAAGCCCGCGGGCGAGCGCCGCCGCGAACCGCGGCCGGGTTGCGGGAGGCCATGACCCGGCAGATCGACCACCGTCGCATCCAACTCCCCGTATGTCCGGGCCTTGAGTGCGGCGCTGACTCGCTGCTCCAGCTCCTCCGCCGCGATCCGGCCTTCCGTGGCAGCCTGGTGCAGCCGACTGACGATCTGCTCACGATCCGCGTCTGATGCCCTCAGAGAACCAACCTTGGTCATGCTCACGAGGGTACTCCGCCCCCGCCCGGCTGGCAAGAGCCTCGTCACATGGACGACGCGAGCCTGCCTCGCCATCGGGGCCGGGTGCCCGCCCCGGCTCAGCTCAGGTGTCGTCGGCCAGCGCCGCCGGGACGATCGCGGCGAAGGCGACGATCATGAACCCGAATAGGCTCACCACCCCGATTGCGTGGGCCCACGGGGCATCGGCGGCGTTGAGCATCCCGATCCCGACGATCAGCAACGCCACCGCCAGGCGGGCCATGCCCGCGGCTCCCCGGGCCGGCACCGGCATCGCCGCCGCTGGGGTGGCGCGCGGAGGTGGCGACGGCTCGGCCGCGGCCTCCCCCAGCTGACCGCGCAGGAGCAGCGCGAACAGCAGCCCAAGCGACGGGAACAGGATCGCGCCGCCGGCGAGCACCGCCACGACGATCGCCACCAACGTGTCGTGGGGCGCGGCGGCCTGGTCGACCGTGAGCCCGGGCAGCAGCGTCGGGTAGCGGGCGAACGCCCAGCCGGCGACGACGGCCGCCACGGCGATCGCGGCGACGTACCGGGCCGGCTCGAACCGGCGCGCGGCGACGAGCGCCATCGCCGCGGCGCCGGCGAGCAGCGACACGATCAGCACCACGAGCGCCGCGCCGTGGAGCAGCCCGGTGTACAGCGAGTGGGCGTCGGAGCGCACGACGATCAGCCCGGCGACCGCCAGGGCCCCCGCCACCACGCCGGCGGCCAGCGCCCGCCGCCGGAACGCCTCCTCCAGCTCGGGCTCCCCGCGCCGCACGGCGTCCGCGGCCAGGTAGACCGCGGCGAGGTACGCCGAGAAGGTCACCGCCAGCGCCCCGATCAGGATCGAGACCGCTCCGGTCCAGCTGGAGAACATGCCCCCGGCCGCGTTGCCCACCGGGACGCGTTCGGCGGCGATCCCGCCGGCCATCGTCCCCAGCGCGAACGGCGTCACCAGCGACGCCAGCGCGAAGGCGCCGTCGACGGTGCGCAGCTCGCGGGCGCCGCTCGCCGCCGAGCGCAGCGCGTAGCTGGCCCCGCGCAGGATGATCCCGAGCGCGGCGATGAAGAACGGGACCGCGAGGGTCGACGCGATCGAGCCCAGGACGTCGGATAGGCCGTCCAGGTGACCGTGAGCACGAAGATGAGCCACACGTGATTGGCCTCCCACACGGGTCCCATCGAGTGGTGGGTGTGATCGCGGATCCGTTCGCCGCGCTCGCCGCCGCCGGCCCACAACCGCCACATGCCGGCTCCGAAGTCGGCCCCGGCCAGGACCGTGTACAGGACCAGGCCGGCGAGGATGAAGCCGAGTGGGAGTGTCCGCAGGAACATCAGACCGGAGCGGGGGTCGCGGGGGGCGGAGTGCCGGGGGTGGGCGGGGCCGTCGTCTCGAGCGGGCGCTTGGCGAGCCGGAGCAGGATCCACACCAGCGCGGCGGCGACGCCCAGGTAGGTGATCACCAGCGCGCCGTACCCGACCGGTATACCTCCGGCCCCGGTGACCGACTGCGCCGTCGTCATCACGCGGTACACCACCCAGGGTTGGCGTCCGACCTCGGCGGTGACCCAGCCGGCGATCAGCGCCACTGTCGCCGCCGGCCCGGAGACGACGAGCGCCAGGTAGAACCATCGCCAGGTGGGCAGCGACCGGCTGCGGATCCTCACGAACAGGTAGATGACGCCGAGCAGCGCCAGCAGCGTGCCGATCCCCACCATCGTCTGAAACGAGAGCCGGGTGACGTTGATCGGCGGCCGCTGGCTCGGCGGCACCGTGTCGAGGCCGATCACCCGCGCATTCCAGCTGTGGAACGCCAGCAGTGACAGCAGGTGCGGGATCCCGATCCCGAACTTGATCTGGCCGCCCGTGTACCAGCCGAGCACGTGCTCGCTGGCGCCGCGGGTCGTCTTGTACAGCCCCTCGATGGCGGCGAGCTTGATCGGCTGCTGCACCGCGATGACGCGGGCGATCCAGTCCCCGACGAGCACCTGGACCGGTGGGGCCAGGCAGCCGATCGTCAACGGGATCGTCATCGCGATCCGCTCGTAGCGGCCCCACCGTCCCCGCAGGCGACAGAGCGCGTACGCCCCCGCCATCGTGAAGCCGGTGACCATGTAGCCGGCGATGTACATGTGGATGAGCTCGGACCACAGCAG
>DATCFW010000360.1:0-10917 GCA_036509295.1 Solirubrobacteraceae bacterium
GTGGGAGGCCGCCGACCGGCGGTTCGTTTGACCCATCCGTCTGTGGTCCGGGCGCGTCGGGGGCGCGCCCGGGTCCGACGTGGCCATCTGGGGCCTTCCTGAGGGCCCCGGGGTGCTTTCACACATTTCACCGCTACTTACCTCCAAGGAGGTCACACATGTGCTTGACCACTCCGACAATCCTGGTGGCCGAGGAACAGGACGCAACGCGTTCGTTCCTGTCGGCCAACCTGGCTGCTGATGGCTACCGGGTGCTGGTCGCACCCGACCGGGCGAAGGCGCTCGCGCTGCTCTCGACGGCGCATCCGGACCTGGTCGTCGTCGACGTCAACGGGGAGACACTCGAGTTGCTCGACGCGATCCGCTCGGGCGACGGGATCGCCGGGCAGGTCGATCCGGATGTCCCGCTGATCGTGCTGAGCCGTGATGCCGACCGGCTGCAGCGGATCCGGGTGCTCGAGCGCGGGGGCGACGATGTTGTGCGCAAGCCGTTCGCCTACCCGGAGCTGCGCGCCCGGATCGCGGCGGTGCTGCGCCGCTCGGAGATCCGGCGGGGAGCGGTGCTGCGCGCGGGCCCGGTCGTGGTCGATGTCGGCTCGCGCGAGGTGCGCGTCTCGGGCCGGCCGGTGGAGCTGTCAGACAAGGAGTACCGGCTGCTCGTCACGCTCGCGTGCGACCCGACGCGGGTGTTGACGAAAGTCAACTTTGAAACAAGGCCTGAGGAAGGCAAGGGGAGCGAGGGATCAGGGCTCGGGGCGGGCATGGTGATCCCCTTCCCCCTGGGGAGGCTCTGGCCGCTTGACTACCAAGCATCGAGGCTACCTTGGGTCCGCAAACGGAGGTATCGGACCTGAGCCGTTTCGGGACTGAACCCGGCACGCCGACGCGGGTCGCGTGCGATTAGCCGGGGCTCAATGCGAATCGCACCGGACGGGTCATCTGCGACAAGAGTCCCCACCGGCTCCGCGCTCACATTCGGCCGTTCGCTAACCGATCGGCGGATTCGGGCGGTTATCGCAACAGTAGTGGTCCGATCTCTTCGATCGGCTTCGCGAAGCCTAGGCGTTTGCGCGGTCGGTCGTTGAGTTCGGTGGCGACCCACTCGAGGTCGACAGCGTTATGGACGGACAGGTCGGTGCCCTTGGGGAAGTACTGGCGCAGCAGCCCGTTGGTGTTCTCACTGGTGCCGCGTTGCCAGGGTGCGTGGGGGTCACAGAAATAGATGTCGATATCGGCGGCGACACTCACCTCTTTCCAGGCGACCATCTCGGGGCCTTGGTCCCAGGTCAGTGACGCGCGGAGAATGTCGGGGATCGTCTTGATCTTGGCGGTGAGCGCGTCACGGACCTGCTCGGCCTTGTAGCCGTCGGGGAGGTGCACCAGCATCGTGTACCCAGTAGTGCGCTCCACCAGCGTGCCGATCGCTGAGAGGTTGTTCTTGCCGATGATCAGATCGCCCTCCCAATGCCCCGGGACGGCGCGGTCATCGGCGTCAGCGGGACGCTCGGTGATGTTGATCATGTCCGGGATCCGGTTCTTGCGCTGACCGGCCTGACGGCACGGTCGCCGCAGCGCCCGCCCGGTCCGCAGGCACCGGGTCAGATCGCGGCGCAACGCCCCGCGCGACTGGACATAGAGCGACTGGTAGATCGTCTCGGCAGACACCCGCATCTCCGGATCGTCAGGGAATTGGCGGCGCAGCCGGCCGACGATCTGCTCGGGCGAGTAGCGCTTCTGGAGATCTTCCTCCACCTTGCGGCGCAGCTGCCGGTTGGTCACGAGCTTCGCCGGCTTGGGGCGGCTCGCGCGCTCATACGCCAGCGCGTGCGCTGTCGTCGCGCGATACCCCACCCGTATCCCCGGCGTTGCGGGCCAGCTCCCGACTGATCGTCGACGGGTGGCGTCCCAACCGCCCGGCGATCGCCCGCATCGACTCACCACCAGCCCGCGCCACCGCGATCTCCTCCCGCTCCGAAAACGACAAGCACCGACCTTTCAGATCACGCCCGCGTCGCGGGCGCACACCACCCTCCGCGCGCAGCCACCGAGTTCCCATCATCCGATGGGTACCCGCGTCGGCCGCCGCGTCGGTGATGAACTCACCCCGCGCCATCGCCGCCCAGAACTGCTGCACAACCTCAGTGACCATCCGCTGCGAAAACTGCGCCATCACGCGCCTTTCGTTCACCCTCCCAGCACGGGAACCTCGCGGGCCCCGGCTCCCGGCCGGACAGCGCGCCGATCGCCGCGGGCGCCTCGCCCTCCGGGCTCGGCTTCGCGACGACCGGCGCGCTACTCAACCACGGAGCACGGATGACCTACAAAGTCCCTCCAACTGAGCAGGTGTTGCGATCACCGCGCGGACCCAAGGATCCCCGTCTGCGACGCGACTACTTTGCGCGTCGCACGTGGGCCGCTGACAACACGGCGGTGGCGCGTGCCGTGGAGACTGCGGGAGTCGTCGTGGCCGTCACCCTGGCCAGTCCTGTATTGGTGTAGTGTCGACGTGGCGCGCGTTCGGTGCGAGGACCGGATCGCTGAGGAGATCGCTGATGAGAGCGTCCGGACCCCCGATGCAGGCCCAGCCGTCATCCCAGAGGAACGAGACCAGCCAGGAGCGATCATCGGGGAACATCACCTCGGGCAGTTCGGTGGACTTCCAGTTGGGCTGACCGCCGGGCGCTGGTCGCCAGGCTGCGGCTTGGTCGGGGCCGGCGAGCACGAACACGTAGGTCCAGCCGTAATACAGCGTCACCTTTGGTGCGTCCCAGAACACGATGTCGCTGGCGCCGGTGTCGAGATATCCGATCCACCATGGCCGGTCGCCGCTGTGCCAGCGCAGCACCTCGACAAACGCGAGATCCTGGCGGCGCTCAAGGCTGAGGTCGCGTGGTCGATCCTCGTCCGCTAAGGCGTCTGTCAGCGTCGCGTAGTCGTCAAACAACGGCGGGATCGCAGCGGTGATCCGGCGGCCGGCTTCGGTTCCCTCGGTGATCCAGTCCACCTGCGCCTGACCTCCGACCGGCCACGCAACACCATCCTTGGAGCATGTCTCTATCGGCTCAGGCACCCCTTCAATCCTAGGCAACGCTGACAAACCAAAGAGCCGTGCCGACTTCGCCGCAACCGACCCGGCGAGCGCCCGCTTGGCAAAGCAGCAGTCACGAGAGAGTCGTTCGCCAGTGCGTCACCGGAACGGGCGCGGTACCTGTCGTGGCACGAGAGCAGACAGGCCCGAGTCAGCGATCTTCCAGGCTGTTCGCCAACTCAGGGCCCGGCACCTCGGGCGATTGTCCGTAGAACCTTCGCTTGTGCGAAGGGTTGCCGAAAATGCGGGCGCGAGGCGAGACGTCGCCCCACCACGCGGGTCCAACCGGTGGTGAGAAACGATCGCCTCTCTGGTGAGACCGGCGAGCTGCAGTTAGATTGGGGCCGGCGATGATCGGTCGTGACTATCGGTCTGACGCCTTACGGCGAATCCAGCGCTGCTGGCTTCGTTCCTTCTTCGCGCTCGTGGTAGTCGGATCCGCGCTCGCGCCACTCGGCTTTGGGAGCTCGCGGTGGCGTGGCCACTGGTTGGGTTTGTCGTCGTGTTCGTCGGGGCGGCTGTGCCTGCCGCGGCTCGCGCTCTCCGGCCGGGCGTAAGGCTCATGGACACCATGCATGGATCCGCGAAGCAAGCGGATCACCGCTGAGCCGACATAGGGAAGCCTTGGCGTCGGTCGACTTGACCGTCGCAGCCGTTGCTGCCGCGCGTCTCCACAAGCGGGGGCCTAGCGGGGGCTATAGGTGCTCGCCCGATCGAGAGAGCGAGCGTAGCGAGGATGGTGATCTGGTGATCGCGATGCTGGGCCTGATGCTCGCGTATAGGCGCTTTCAGGCTGCGGGTTGGTCAATGTCGGCGCGGAGTTTTTGCAGGCCGAGTCGCATGCGGCCTTTGACGGTACCGGGACGTAGGGCAAGCTGCGTGGCGATCTCGGTGTGGGTGAGCTGCCCGTAGAACGCGAGCGTGATGACCTGTTCCTGGAGGACCGGTAGCAGCGCGAGGGAGGCTTGGAGCTGATCGGCGTCGTCACGGTTGATGGCTTCTTGAGGGAGGTCATCGGGTCCGGCGTGGCACGCGAGCTGTTCGTCGCCGGCACGGTGGTGTTCGTGGCGTCTGTTGCTGCGTGTGAGGTCAATCGCGCGGTAGCGCACGACGGTCAGGAGCCACGCCGCGACTGTGC
Source organism: Solirubrobacteraceae bacterium (assembly GCA_036509295.1). Lineage (GTDB taxonomy): Bacteria > Actinomycetota > Thermoleophilia > Solirubrobacterales > Solirubrobacteraceae > Palsa-465. Next base: position 4,227 of record DATCFW010000360.1, read on the forward strand.
CGCGCTGGGGGTGGTACCTGGCGCGGCTGTTCCAGATCGATAGGAAGGCGTCCTGGACGGCGTCCTGAGCGCGACCGTCGTCGCGACATACCGACAGCGCGACGCTGTATGCGCGATGGCAGTAGCGGTCATAGAGCGTCGCAAACGCTTCGACGTTCCCGACGTTCACCCCGTCCATCAGCGAGGCGTCGCTCGCGCGGTGTGTGTCGGCGATCATGAGGTGTGGGTCGCGCTCTGAGGCTGTGACTGGGAGGGGATCGAACCTGGGGCCGGGGGGCGATGCCGGATCCCTGAGCATCTCCAGGCGGGACATCGGTGAGTTCGGAGGTACCGAGACCGAGAGCGAGCGCACCGGTGTTAGGCGGCGAGGGGTGGCGTGGGTCGGCCGGTCGTGAGGTGATGAGTGGTGACCGCGGGCGAGACGGTTCGCATGCCGGTGGCGAAGTCGCCGATCGTCGTCGGCGTGCCGGCGTTTCTCGTTCCGGTGGCGAAATCGCATTCGCTGCGGCCGTGACCGGGGTTGGGTCGTTGACCGCGCGCGAAGTCGCCGTGAGCGGCGCTGCCAATAGCGCTGGTGTGGCTCGTATCGAGGTCGGCGCGCTCGTTGGGTTGGCGGAAGTCACTCGTTGCTGATTGCAACATGAGTCCTTCTTGGGTTGGCGTGGATTTCGCGTGCGTCGAGAGTCCGGCGGGCTCAGCGCGCGGATGGATCACCGGGTGCGGTTACGACGCATGTGATGGGGGAGACGCTTTCTGGGACCGCTCGAGACGGGCCGGATTTGGTCGGCACACCCGGGGGTCGGAGGTGTCACCTTTCTGGCCGGCAAGAGCCGGTAGGCTCCAGCTGACCACCAAAACCGATAGCGGATTAGATGTCGGACAGTACCAGAGTATGAGGCCATCCAGCCGAAATTTCTCTGTGCCGGTATCGGTTATGCTGTTGCCTATGACGATGCGAGCCACGACCGTCCGTTTCAGCGAAGATCTCTGGCAGCTCTTAGACGACGAGTCGACGCGGGAGGGGATCAGCGCCGCGCAATTCGTCCGCGACGCCACGATTGTGCGGCTGGCGTTTCTGGCCGGCCGTCGCGGTGACTCGAGCTCTGAGCAGTCGATCGAGGCGATCGCCGAGCGCGCTGCCCGTCGTCACCAGCGCAGTGGTGCCTCGGGGAGCGCTCTCCAGGCGCCCGAGCGGTTGGCTGAGTTGCGCCGCTTTGGGCTGCTCGACAGCGTCCCAGAGGAGAGCTTTGATCGCCTAACTCGCCTGACGGCGGCCGTGCTGAACGTGCCGGTCGCGCTCGTGTCGCTAGTCGACAGCGACCGGCAGTTCTTCAAGAGCTGCGTCGGGCTGGCGCAACCCTGGTCATCGGAGCGACAGACTCCCCTGTCGCATTCCTTCTGCCAGCACGTTGTCGAATCACGCCGGCCGCTGGTGGTCTCCGACGCGCGGGAGCATCCCCTGCTGCGCGAGAACGCCGCGATTCGCGACCTCGGCGTGATCGCCTACGCCGGCGCGCCGCTGATCACTCCCGGTGGACATGTACTCGGCACCCTGTGCGCAATCGATCACAAGCCCAGACACTGGACGACCGAACAGGTGGAGATCCTGTGCAACCTCGCCGGGTCGGTGCTCAGCGAAATCCAGCTTCACGCCGCTCAACACAACCAGGGCTAAAGCTAAACAACCCGCGCCGACTCGCCGGTCTCGATTGAACCGCGCTCCCCGGGTCAGGTTTCGGCCTGGGCATATCCGCGCGATTCGTGATCCAATGACGGCGCAGGGCCAGTAGGTGTTGATATGGGTTCGATGTACCGGGGGCCGGTCTCGATGGCATCAGCGGCCTACCCCACCAACGCGGCAGATCGCGTTGAACAGAAGCACGCGAAAAGCGCATTGGCGATGCGAAAGCTCCACATCGCGGGCCGTCCGGTGCGGGTGTCCCGATGACGAGTAACTTGAGAAGGCGAGCTGTCGCACGTGATCTTGGCCCGCTACGGACCAGCGGTCGCGAACCGACTTCTGAGGTTCCCAGCAACCAAGAGGTCGTGATGTCACCGACGGAGCCAGCATCAGAGTTCGGACGGGCAAACGGACCCGAGCTAACCGAGACGATCTCGGCAGCAATGGTTGAGCTCTACGGGGCGTTCTACGCACACGATCGCACGACCGCGACGACGTACATCAACGACAAGATCGTCGTCTGCGTCCTGGAGAACATCCTCACCGAGACCGAGGACGTTCTCGTTGCCGATGGAGCGCACCGCGAAGTGATCGATGGCCGGGTCGCGTTTCAAACCAAGACCGAGGATGAGTTCACCGCCGCGATCGAACTCCTCACCCACCGGCGCGTGGTCGCATTGCTCAGCGCGAACCAGACCACACCCCGGCGTGGCGTACGAGCTCTTCTTCCTCGACGCCGCACCGATCGCCGCGCGTGGGAAACGGTCGTTGATCAACAGAGCCTCGGCGCCGCGTGCGGACAGTGAGCTGATGAGCGCGGGCACCGTCGAGGCGTTCACCGAACTCTTCGAGCGGTACCGCCTGCAGGCTCACCGCGTTGCATTCTCGGTCTGCCGCGATGACATCGGTGCCCAAGAGGCCGTGCAGGACGCCTTCTGTCGATCTGGAAAACCCGAGCGACCTATCACCCGGAACGGGACCCGGTGGCGGCCTGGCTGCTGACCATCGTGCGCCACCGCTCGATCCACCTCGCCCAACGCAACCGTCCAGCACACCAACCACAGAGCTGACGAAGAGCAACTCAGGATCCATGTGACGCCGGATAACGCCCTCGCGAAAGCCATCAACAACGACGACGCCGACCGACTCCACGCGTGCTCGGGACTGTGACCCATCCTCCAGCAATTAGGTGATCACGCTCGCGTTCTACGGCCAGCTGTCCCACACCGAGATCGCCAACCAACTCGGTCTGCCCCCCGAAACGGTCAAAGGCCGAATGAGACTCGGCCTGCAACAACTGTGCGCGGACTTCGAACACACCGCCGCCTGCGCAGTCCGGCGCGCCAACGCAGCATCCTCACCGCTCGAGTTCGTAAGCCAATCGGGCTACGAGACGCAGATCGGGCGGTTCAGCGGCCCGCCGGGGGATGGGTTCGAGGCGACGTCCCGTCATCGTTCGGGCTACGGGACGGATGTCGGATTCAGCTCGAATCGTCAGAGCGCGTCGACCGCGTCGCGGATGGCGTCCGGCGGAACGTCGACGGTGTCGAGCAGCGCCTGCACGCGGCCGCGGTCGCCTCGCAAGACTCCGAGCAGGAGATGTTGACTTCCGATGTAGTTGTCGCCGCGGTGCAGCGCCTCCTGGAGGGACAGCTCAAGCGCTTTCTTGCTCTCTGTGGAGAACGACGCGCGCGCTTTGGGGGTCTCGGCTTGTTGACCGGAGGGTTGCGTGTGCTCCAGGGCGACGCGCAGCGTGTCGTGGGTGGCGCCTGCGGCAGTGAGGACGCGCGCCGACGGGCCGGCTTCCGGGGACGCCAAGGCGAGCAGCAAGTGCTCCGGTTCCACAATGCTGGCGCCCCGTTTAGTAGCGTCCTCCAGGCTCCGAGACACGACGGTCCGTGCACCTTCGGTGAACCGGCTGAACTCGCCGCCGAGGCTCTGCTGCAGTCCCCCGCCCAAGCGGCGAAGCAGCGGGTCCGACACGTCCTCGCCGTTGGCGACGATCTGGTGCACGCGCTGGTGCGAGACGCCGAGCTTGTCGGAGATTTCGCGCAGGGATCCGCCGGCGGCATGTAAGCGGCGAATCTGATGATTGAGATCCGCCCGGGCGTGCTCGAGCTCGTGCTGGCGCTCGAGCATGCGCTCACGAGCTGCTTCGGCGACAGAGAGGACCTCGGGATTGAGTGTCATCGTGCGTCTACCGTACTAGACACTCCGGCCGATATCTAGTCTGGTAGGCGGTACCGTCCTAGGGCCCGAAAGGCGATGGGCTTCTGCGACGAGCCCCGCATTCTGCGCGCGACGCAGGTCTTCCGGTCAGCGACCTCCGAGACTCGCTGCCGGTGAATATCAAGTCTTTCCCATGACGAGCGGGTAAGCGTTGTGCAAGTCGTGGGGGCTGAGAGGGCCCGGGCATTGACGCGACGAGCACCGGGGCGGCGCAGTCGCTACTCGCCGCGGAGAGCGAGCAGGCAGACATCGTCGTTGATCCGCTCGCCCGCGAATTCCCGCAGATCGCGTTTGAGCAGTTCCAGTATCTCCGGGGGTGCCAGGCGTTTGCCGTGACGCAGCGCAGCAGCCAGCCGGTCCGTGCCGTAGCGGCTCCCGACCCCGCGCGCTTCGACCAACCCGTCGGTGTACAGAAGCACTCCGTCACCCGGCCCGAGGCGCTCCGCGCGCTCCTGGCAATCGACTTCGCGTGCGAGACCGAGCGCCGCGCCGGTCCGCTCGGCGGTGAGCTCGTCGCCGGACTCTAGGCGCAGCGCGGGGGGATGGCCCGCGGAAGCAAAGCGCAACACCCGGGTGCCCGGGTCGTAGGTGACGCACGCCGCTGTCACAAACTCTGCGCTCTCGCCGATCCGCTCCACGAGCGCAACGTTGACCCACTGCAGCAGCCGGCCAGGGTCGTCGCTGAACGCTGCCACCGACGCAAGGACCGTCCGGGTAAACGCCGAACGACGCGCGGCCTGAAGCCCTTTTCCGACGACGTCCCCGACGGCCGCCACCACAGTGCCGCGCGGCCCGTCGCCCACAAAGAAGAAGTCGCCACCGATATACGGCTCCGCGGGGATCACCTCCGCAGCAATCGACATGCCCTCCCGCTGAACGAGCATCGGCGGCAGCAACGCATCGCGAATCGCGCGCAAGTCCACCAGCTCAAGCTCCGCCGCGCGCAACCGAGCCCCAAGCTCAAGCTCGGCACGCTCCTCCTCCCCGACCTCGGCACGCAACTCAGCGATCAAGGCACGCTGCGCCCGCTCGATACGCTGCGACGCCACGGCGTCCTCCTGAAGCTGATCAATCTGCTCGGACTCCCGCTGCGCGAGGTCCCTCAGGTCGGTGATCTCGCGCTCCGCACTCGCCGCGGCGACCCGAAGCTGCTCGACCTCTTCGTCGCGCGCTACCAGGTCTGCCTGCAGCCGGCCCAGCTCTTCGGCATCCGACTCGTTCTGGCCGCTCATTCCTACGAAATCGTAATGCCCAGGTGAAGGGTAGGTCTGGACTGGCGAGCGACGTCGCTCGTGCCCGAGCTGAGACAAAGCGCGCACGCCAGGCCGGCCGGTCGTGTCCATGCAGATCGCCAGTCTCAGGGCCCGGCGCCGCACGAGCCGGCGTTCGTAGTGCGTTCGGCTTGTGCGACTCCCGCCGGCCCCAACGCGGGCATTCCGACGGGCTCGGTGGCGTCCGTTTGCCAAGGATCCCAAGTGAGAGTGGGGCTGCCTGCTCGGCGAGAGTGTTGCTTCTAGCTGGTCGAGCATCGTGTGATCGTTCAGACTCACGCCATGGCCGCGGTCGAGGTCCTGGTGAGCGTGCAAACGAATGACGGTCTCGCTGGCGTACTCCGTGACGAGGCCGGCGCGATGTGGCTGTCGTGGCGGATCGATGGCTCGGGCGGTCCTCGACTCGATGGCTATCGCCCCGATCATCTCGGCCTGCCCGATGATCGGACCCTGATCAGTGGTCGGCTCCCGCCGGGCGCGGTGGGTGCCGAGGTCGTTGATGACGCTGGCCGGCGGATTACCGCTGTCGTCGGCGGGGGCGCCTGGATCGCGGTGCTCGATCAACCGATCCTGGGGCTGAGAGCGCCCGCGTGGTGCTGGGACGCCAGCGGCACGCCGGTCGCGCCCGAGCTGCCGCCGGATTGGCCGCGCACGAGCGTCGCGGATGCCGATGAGCCGTGCCCGGCGTGCGGGCGCACCGTGTGGGATGAGGTCACCCCGACCGATGATTCCCGCGGCATGCGCAGCATCCCCGGCAACAGCCCTCCCAGAAGACCACCCACCGACGACCATTACGCAGGGATGGAGCCGACCCCATTCGTCGTCTGCTGCGCGTGCGGGCATGAGGAGTCGATCGGTACGATGATCCGATTCTCCAGCACCAGCGACGAGGACGCGGTCGAGAACAAACGCCGGGCCGGCGAAGCGCAACAGCGGATCCGCGACAGTCAGCGTCAGACCCTGGCGACGGTGCAGTTCCCGATCTTCACCGATCAGGGTTGGCCGGCGACGATGTCGGGTTCAGGAACCTCGGACGATGTCCTTAGCAGCGTGACTGTGCAGCACGGCACCCGCGCTGACCAGCCCGGGCCTACCCTCCGAATCGAGACAGCCCAGAACGATCGACACCACGACAGCGAATACGCCCAAGCCCGCGCCGAGCTTGACCACTGGCTCCATTCCAAAAGCTCAGATCTTCCCACTGACCGGTCCGACGCAAGCTTGATCGTCGCCTGGCGACAGCACGACCGCGACCGCCGTCGACGCGCCGCGGCAGCTACCCGCGGCGAAGTGCAGCTCCGCGTGGATGGCGAGCTTGAGCCATTCTGTTACCTCCGATCCGATGACTACTGGGTCGCCGTGCACCGACGGACGTCACTGACGCTGACGATCGCCGCCCAGCACGTCGACCCCGCCACTCTCGACTTGCGCCCACTGGACGACCCGATCGGTGACCTCAGCTGGGACGACCCGCTCTGATCTCGCCCCACTGATCGTCGCCAAAATCCGG
>DATCFW010000361.1:0-2543 GCA_036509295.1 Solirubrobacteraceae bacterium
TCGCCGGCCGCGGTCTCGGTCATCTGGCGCTCGGCCTGTCGAGCCTGCTCGAGCGACATGCCGTACTTGCTGGCGAGGTGCTCGGCGCGGTCGCCGACGCGCTGCGCCGGGGCGTTCGGGTCCAGCTCAAAGCTCCGCCACGTCACCCGCACCTCGTCGCCGTGCTCGAACCGGGCCAGCGCCGCCTCGAACCGGCGCTTGCCGACGTAGCACCACGGACACGCGACGTCTGACCAGATCTCGATTTCCATGCTGACTCCTCAACTCTTTGAGTACACAACGAAGTGTAGCCCGGGCTCCCGCGCGCAACCGCCGCGGCCGGTGGGCGACCGCGGCCCCGGGGGGCGCACCCGCGCCCACGGCTCAGATCGGCGAGTCCGCTCCCAGCCCGTGCTCGAGCGCCCCCTTGACGCTGGCGTCGAGCGCGTTGACGCGATACAGCGCCATGGCCTCGGCCGAGGCGAACCGACCGCCCGGCGCCGTGCTCGGCCCGTGATGAGACAGCACGCAGTGCAGCAGGGCGAGCCGCCGGGGCTCGTCGAGCACCCCGGCGGCGCGCTCGGACAGCAGCCGCTCGCCGATCACCAGGTGGCCGAGCAGCCGGCCCTCGTCGGTAAGCCCGATCTCCGCCCCGTAGGTGAACTCCCGGGTCCGGCCGAGGTCATGGGTGAGCGCGGCCGTGAGCAGCAGGTCGGAGTTCAGGCCCGGGTGCAGCTGGCAGGTCTCGTGGGCGAGCGTGGCCACGCCGACGGTGTGCTCGAGCAGGCCGCCGAGGTAGGCGTGGTGCCCGTTGCGGCTGCAGGGGGCGCGGCGCCAGGCGGCGCGCAGCGCCCCGTCGTCAAGCAACGCACGCAGCAGCCGTTGGAAGGCGTGGTCATAGACCTCGCCGGCGAGATGCTCGAGGAACCCGTCGAGCTCCTCGACGTCCCGGTAGGCGGTCGGCAGAAAGCGCGCCGGGTCGACCGCGCCGTCGGCGACCCGGGCGATGTCGGTGACCTCGAGCACCAGCTCGTCCCGGAACCGCTCCACCCGACCGCGGACCCGGACGACGTCGCCGCGCTCGAACCGGCCGGCGAGCGCGTCGGCGTTCTGGAAGGCGCGAGCGGGCACGGTGCCGGTCCGATCCCGCAGCTCGAGCGCCAGATACGGGGCCCCGGTCCGGGTCATCAACCGGTCCTTCCGGGTGCAGGCGAACGCGCCGTCGACGTCCTGACCGGGGCGCAGCCCGCTCACCGCGACCACCGTGTTCTCGTCAGGCGCCATCAACGCATCATGTACGGTGAGTCGGATGCAGCCGCTGCAATGGGAGCACCGTCCGGACGGCCTGCGCGCGCCCGCATTGGTGTGCGCATTCAAGGGCTGGAACGACGCCGCGGACGCCGCGTCCAGCGCGATCCAGTTCGTCGGCACCGCCCTTGGCGCGCGCCGATTCGCGACGATCGACCCCGAGGATTTCTATGACTTCCAGGCGACGCGGCCGCGGGTGAAGATGGTGGAGGGTCAGGCGCGAGAGATCGTCTGGCCGGCGGTGGAGCTGTTCGAGGCCCGGGTCCCGCGCGCGCCACGAGACCTCATCCTGATGACCGGCGCCGAGCCCTCGTTTCGCTGGCGCACGTTCTGCAAGCTGGTGATTGAACTGGCCGAGGCGCTCGGTACCCAGATGGTCGTCACCCTCGGCGCGCTGCTCGCCGACGTCCCGCACACGCGGGCGGTGTCGGTCACCGGGCTGAGCTCTGACCAGGCGCTCGTCGCCCGCCTCGGCCTCGCGCCGTCCTCCTACGAGGGGCCGACCGGCATCGTCGGGATCCTGCACGCCGCCTGCCAGCAGGCCGGCCTGCCCTCGGCGAGCCTGTGGGCTGCCGTTCCGCACTACATCGCCGCCACCCCGAACCCCAAGGCCGCGCTGGCGCTCGTGCGCAAGCTCGAGGGGCTCGTCGGCGTTGCGGTCGACGGCTCCGAGCTGGAGTCGGCCTCCGCCGACTACGAGCGTCAGGTCAACGTCGCGGTGCAGAGCGATCCCGATGTGCAGGCCTTCGTCGAGCGCCTGGAGCAGGCCGCCGTCGAGGAGTCCGACGACGCGCCGACCGCGCTCCCGTCCGGCGAGACGATCGCCCGGGACCTCCAGCGGTTCCTACGCCAGCGCGGCGGCGAGGGCCCCGAAGGGGGGTAGTCGCTCAGCGCTCCGCCGCCGGGCAGACGAGCCGGTAGTCGCACATGGCGCAGGCGGCGAACGACGGGGTCGGCTCAAAGCCCTGCGACATGATCCCCTCGGCGACCTCCATCGCCACCTCGCGCACCCAGTCGCCCCGCTCGCCGTCATCGCCGGGCACGGCCACCTTCTCGTCGTCGAGCAGGTAGTAGTAGGCCTGCCGCGACGCCTCCAGGCGCCACGACTCCCGGGCGCCGACCGCGTACAGGGACAGCTGCACGTCCTCGGCGAGCGCGGCGGCGCTCTTGGGGCGCCCGGTCTTGTAGTCGATCAGCTCGTACTCGCCGTCGGGCAGGCGGTCAACGCGATCGACCCGCCCGCGCAGCAGGTGGGG
>DATCFW010000362.1:0-3238 GCA_036509295.1 Solirubrobacteraceae bacterium
ATCGTCCTGCGCCCGCGGGGTGTAGGCCGAGCGGACCATGTCGCCGTCCGCCGCCCACAGTCCCGCGTCGTCAGTCCGTGACGGATCGGCCTTCGGGCCGCCGTAGGAGTTGGGCGCGTAGACGGGATCGGTCACGTTGACCGTTCGCCCGACGCCGTCCTTGCTGTAGCTGTGCACCGGCGCGATCGGGGAATTGACGGGGATCTGCTTGTAGTTGACCCCGAGCCGCGCCCGGTGAGCGTCAGCGTAGGAGAAGCCACGCGCCAGCAGCATCTTGTCCGGGCTGAGCCCGATCCCCGGCACGAGGTTGTTGGGCTCGAACGCGGCCTGCTCCATCTCGGTGTGGAAATCGGTCAGGTTGCGGTTTAGCGTCAGCGTGCCGACCTTGGCCAGGGGGTAGTCGCCGTGCGGCCAGACCTTGGTCAGGTCAAACGGGTTGAACCGATAGGTCTTGGCCTCCTCAAAGGGCATGATCTGCATGTACAGCGTCCAACTGGGGAAGTCGCCGTCGCGGATCGCCTCGAACAGGTCCTGCCGGTGGTAGTCACCGTTCTCGCCGGCGAGCCGGTCGGCGTCCGCCTGAGTGAGGAACTCGACGCCCTGGTCGGTCTTGAAGTGGTACTTGACCCAGAACTTGTCGCCACCGGCGTTGACCCACATGTAGGTGTGGCTCGAGTAGCCGTTCATGTGGCGCCAGGTCTTGGGGATGCCACGATCCCCCATCAGCCACGTCACCTGGTGGGCGGACTCGGGCGACAGCGTCCAGAAATCCCACTGCATGTCGTGGTCACGCAGGCCGTTGTCGGCGCGGCGCTTCTGGCTGCGGATGAAGTGCTGGAACTTCATCGGGTCGCGCATGAAGAAGACCGGCGTGTTGTTGCCGACCATGTCGTAGTTGCCCTCGGGCGTGTAGAACTTCAGCGAGAAGCCCCGGGGATCTCGCCACGTGTCGGGGCTGCCGCTCTCGCCCGCCACGGTAGAGAAGCGAGCCAGCACGTCGGTCGTGACGCCGGGTGCGAAGAGCCCGGCCCGGGTGTAGGCGCTCACGTCCTCGGTCGTCTCGAACCGCCCGAAGGCGCCCGAGCCCTTGGCATGCGGCTGACGCTCGGGGATGCGCTCGCGGTTGAAGGTGGCCATCTGCTCGATCAGGTACTGGTCCTGGAGCAGGATCGGGCCGTCGGGACCCAGGGTCAGTGAGAACTCGTCGCTGGCGACCGGGATGCCGGCGTCGGTGGTGGTGCGGGGTGGGTTCTCGCTCATGGGTGTCTCATTCTCTCCGTAGCTCGCTGGGTTCTCTGACAGCTGGGGCACATCCCCCAGAAGGTGATCTCGGCCTCATCGACGGTGAAGCCGCCGGCCTCGGGTGGCGACAGGCACGGGGACTCGCCGATCACGCAATCGACATCCGCGATGCTCCCGCAGCTGCGACAGACCACGTGATGATGGTTGTCTCCGACGCGCGTCTCATACCGCGTCGGGCTGCCGGCCGGCTCGAGGCGACGCAGCAGACCTGCCCTGGTCAACGCCCCCAGGACGTCATAGACCGCCTGCGTCGAGATCGTCCCGACGCGACCGCGCACGCCCGCGGCGACCTGGTCGGCGGTGAGATGCTGACCGGCGCGAATCTCCGACAGCACGGCGACGCGGGGCGCTGTCACACGCATTCCGGCATCGCGCAGGACCACGGTCATGTCCGTCGATCCGTCGGAGGTCACGGCCCCCAACCTACCAGCTATCTGGAATCAGTCAAGATCTGGATCAGATCCGGAACGAGATCATCGTCCCCTCGCCGCGCGATCGCCGCCTCCCGCGGCAGGCGGCGTCATCGGCCAGCCGAGGATGGATATGGTACGCGACGTGCTCGGGTTACCCGATGGCATCACCGCATGCCTGTTCGATCTGGACGGCGTGCTGACACAGACCGCCAAGGTTCACGACGCCGCTTGGAAGCAGACGTTCGACGACTACCTGCACGCCCGGGCCCAGAAGACCGGTGAGCCGTTCAAGGAGTTCGACGCCGACGCGGACTACAACGAATACGTCGACGGCAAGCCCCGTTATGACGGGGTGCGCTCCTTCCTGCAGTCACGCGGGATCACGCTGCCGGAGGGAAGCCCGGACGACTCTCCCGACGCCGAGACGGTGTGCGGGATCGGGAACCGCAAGAACGACCTCGTGCTCGCGATGATCAAGCGAGACGGCGTCGAGCCCTACGACGGCTCGGTGCGTTACCTCAAGGCGGCGCGCGACGCCGGACTGCGCCGCGCGGTGGTGTCGTCGAGCGCCAACTGCAAGGACGTGCTGGTCGCGGCCGGGATCGAGGACCTGTTCGAAGCCCGAATCGACGGCAACGTCACCGACGAACAGCATCTCAAGGGCAAGCCGGCACCGGACACGTTCCTGGCCGGCGCACGGGCACTCGGCGTGGCGCCGGCACAGGCGGTGGTGTTCGAGGACGCCGTCGCCGGGGTCCAGGCCGGGCATGACGGGGAGTTCGGGTACGTGGTCGGCGTCGACCGGCTCGGCCACGGTCACGCCGACGCGCTGCGCCAGCACGGGGCCACCGTCGTGGTCTCAGACCTCGACGAGCTGCTGCCCACGTCGTGATCAAACACCCGGCGTTCCCGGTCGAGCCATGGGCGGTGCGCGAGACCGAGCTGCAGCTGGACACCCTGGCCCAGACCGAGTCGGTGTTCGCGCTCTCCAACGGCCACATCGGGCTGCGCGGAAACCTCGACGAGGGTGAGCCCTACGGGATCCCCGGCACCTACCTCGGCGGCTTCTACGAGGTGCGGCCGCTGCCGTACGCCGAGGCCGGCTTCGGCTACCCGGAGGACGGCCAGACGGTGGTCAACGTCACCAACGGCAAGATCATCCGCCTGCTCGTCGAGGACGAGCCGTTCGATGTCCGCTACGGCGTGGTGCGACATCACGAGCGCGTGCTCGACCTCCGCGACGGGGTGCTGCGCCGGACGGTGGAGTGGACCTCACCGACCGGTCGCACGGTCCGGGTCCGCTCCACCCGGTTGGTCTCGTTCTCGCAGCGGGCGGTAGCGGCGATCGAGTACGTGGTGGAGCCGGTCGACGGGTCGTTCCCCGTCGTCCTGCAGTCAATGCTGTCGACCAACGAGGAGGGGCCGGCCGCCAGCTCCGATCCGCGCGCCGCGGCCGCGCTGGCCTCGCCGCTGGAGTCCGAGGCGTATGACTGCCACGACCTGCGGGCGATCCTGGTCCACCA
>DATCFW010000363.1:0-15593 GCA_036509295.1 Solirubrobacteraceae bacterium
GGGCCGGTGATCGCCTCGATCCGTCGCACGTTGGCCGCACTGGAGGTCTCAGTGACGAGCCGCAGCAAGCCGATCTCAGCCGTGTTGCGCACGTGCGTGCCGCCGCACAGCTCGCGGGAGAACGATCCATCGCCGACCTCCACCATCCGCACGACCTCGCCGTACTTCTCGTTGAACAGGGCCATCGCGCCGAGCTGCTTGGCCTCGTCGAGCGTGGTGGTGAGCGCGCGCACCGGATGGCTCTCCAGGATCCAGCCGTTGACGTCGTCCTCGACGGCGCGCAGCTCCTCGGCGCTGAGCGAGCTGCCGTGGGTGAAGTCGAAGCGCAGCTTGTCGGGGCCGACGTAGGAGCCGGCCTGGTGCACGTGGGACCCGAGCCGGCGGCGCAGGGACGCGTGCAGGAGATGGGTGGCGGTGTGGTTGCACGCCGTGGCGTGGCGGGCGGCCCGATCAACATGGGCGACCACTCGCTCGCCCGGCGCGAACGTGCCGTGCTCGGCCACGAGCTTGACCACCTGGTCGGTGCCGAGGCGGATGACGTCGGTGACCCGGGCGCGGCACCCCCCGCCGACGCATTCGAGCACCCCGCCGTCAGCCACCTGGCCGCCGCCGGTGGCATAGAACGGGGACTCGAGCAGCTTGACCAGCACGCCGCCGTTCTCGCCGCTCGCCGCCCCGATCGTCGTCTCGGCCTCGGTCGTCTCATAGCCGACGAACTCGGTGGCAAAGCCCGCACTGCCGGACAGCGCCGCGGCGCGCTCGCGCAACCCGTCGCCGCGCTCGCCGCGAGCTCCCTCGCGGGCCATGGTGCGCTGATTGTCCATCAGGGCCTCAAAACCGGCCTCGTCGACGCCGAGGCCGTGCTCGGCGACGATCTCGAGGGTGAGGTCAATCGGGAATCCGTACGTGTCGTGCAGCAGGAAGGCGTCGGCGGCGGCGATGCCCTCGTCGTCGTCCTCGCGAGCCCGGGCGATCAGCTCGTCGAGCCGCTTGAGGCCCTGCTCGAGCGTGCGCCCGAAGCTCTCCTCCTCGGAGCCCATCCAGCGGCGCACCAGCTCACGCTGCTGATGCAACTCGGGGTACTCGGCCGCCATCAGCTCGGTGACGACGTCGGCGTACCGGTGCAGGAAGCCGGGGTCCAAGCCGAGCGCGCGACCGTGCTGGATCGCCCGGCGCATCACCCGGCGCAGTACATAGCCACGTTCCTCGTTGGACGGGACGACACCGTCGGCGAGCAGGAACGTCATCGCGCGGCTGTGATCGGCGAGCACCCGCAGGCCCCGGTCAGTCGGGAAGTCGTCACCGTAACGCCGCCCGGACAGCTCCTCGCCGAGGGCGATGAGCGGCGCGAACTGGTCGGTCTCAAACACCGTCGCCTTGCCCTGGAGGATGCAGGCCAGCCGGTTGAGCCCGAGGCCGGTGTCGATGTTGTTGGCCGGCAGCGGCGTGAGCACGTTGACCGGGTTCTGATCGAGCTGCATGAACACGAGGTTCCAGTACTCCAGGAACCGCTCGTTCTCCCCGCCCGGCAGGTCGTCGGGCGTACCGTGATCGACGCCGCGATCGAGGTAGAGCTCCGAACACGGGCCACACGGGCCCGTCGGTCCGGCCTGCCAGAAATTCTCCGAGCGCGGGCACTCGACGATCCGCTCACGCGGGACCCCGATCTCCATCCAGGCGTCGATCGCCTCCTGGTCGGGCCCCAGCCCGAGCTCCTGGTCACCGGCGAACACCGTGATCCAGATGTCGTCGGCGGGGAACCCGAACCCTTGCGTGGACAAGTCCCAGGCGAACCGGGCGGCCTCGCGCTTGAAATAGTCGCCGAAGCTGAAGTTCCCCAGCATCTCGAAGAACGTGAGGTGCCGGGTGGTCGTGCCAATGATCTCGATGTCAGGGGTGCGGAACGTCTTCTGACAGGTCGTCACCCGGTTGCGCGGAGGCGGCTCGATCCCGGCGAAGTACGGCTTGAGCGGATGCATCCCGGCGATCGTGAACAGCGCCGACGGGTCGTGCTCAGCGGGAATGAGCGATGACGACGGGAGCCGCAGGTGGCCCTGGGCCTCGAAGAACTCGATGAAGGTGCGGCGGATCTCGTCGGAGGTCATCGGCGGTGGAGTTTAGGGTCCACAGTCGCGGCCCTCAGGCGCGGCTTGGCCCGGCGGCGGTCCCGAACCCTAACCGCTCAGGGAGCGGCGGACCGATCGATCGTCCCCCACCCGACGACCAACTCCCCGTCCATCAGGCACGCCAGCTGGCCGGGCGCGGCGCCGTCAACGGGGTCCTCGAGCTCGATCGCCAGCGATCGGTGCCGCCCGGCATCCGGCTGACCGACGATCCGGGCGCGGAGGGGCCGCTGGCGATAGCGCAGCTTGACGCTGTCAACGCGCGCCCCGGTGCGGTGCAGCCGGACGCCGCGGATCGCCACGCGGTCAGTGCGCAGCTCGTCACGGGTGCCGACGGTGACGGTGTTGGCGGCGCCGTCCTTGGCCAGCACATACAGCGGCTCGGGGGCGTGAATCCCGATTCCGCGGCGCTGGCCGACAGTGAACCCGTGGTGTCCCGGGTGGGAGCCACGGACGGTCCCACCGACGTCCACGATCGTTCCCGGGCGATCGCCGATGCCGCCGTGGCGCTGTAAAAAACGGGACCGCGAGGTCCCGGCCAAAAAACACAGGTCCTGGGAGTCGGCCTTGGCGGCCACCGGCAGCCCGGCCCGCGCCGCGATCTCGCGCACCTGGGGCTTGCGCAGGTCGCCGAGCGGGAAGCGCATCCGCGCCAGCGACTCGGGGGACAGCTCCGCCAGCATGTAGGTCTGGTCCTTGGCCGGGTCGGCGGCGGCCCGCAGCAGCGGGCCGCGCTCGTCCTGCGGCTCCGCGGTGCGGGCGTAGTGCCCGGTGGCCAGCGCGGCGGCGCCGAGGCGATCGGCGAGCTCGAGCATCGCGTCCAGCCGCACGTGGCCGTTGCAGCCGACGCACGGGTTGGGCGTCTCGCCCGCCGCGTATCCGGTCATGAACGGCTCGACGACGCCGGCGCGGAACTCGTCGCGCAGGTCGATCGTGAAGTGGGCGATGCCCATCGAGTGCGCCAGCGACCGGGCCTGGGCGACGGCGGTGGCCGAGCAGCAGCTGCTCTCGGCGTCGTTCTCCGGGTCTGACCACAGCTCCAGCGTGACCGCCATGGTCGGGCCTGCCTGAACGCAGAGCTGCGCGGCGACGGCGCTGTCGACGCCACCGCTCATGGCGACGAGGGTGGCCCCCGTGGACGGCAGCGCGCCGTCAGCGCGGACGGCGGCGCCGAGGGCGCGGGCCAGCGCGTCGGCGGCCAGCTCGGCGGCGTGGAGCTTGGCGGTGCTGAGTCCACCGAGCTCGTCGCCGATCTGGGCGGCGCCGATCCGGGCGGCCTCGACGATCGGTGCTTCTCTGACGAGCGTGACGGCGGCGCTGGCGGCCGCGGTGGACGCGCCGCACCCGTGGGCGTCGAAGCCGGCGTCGGTCACGCGATCGCCGCTGACAGCGATCCTCAGGGTGATCTCGTCACAGCAGGCGTAGCCGCCGGCGGTGACGCTGTGGGCATGCGGCGGGACGTGGCCGTGGCCCTGGGGAGAGGTCAGATGGTGCTCGAAGGCCTGAAGATCCATGGGCCTGTGAGGGTAGAGCGCCGGCCACGCGCCCGCCCCCGGCCACGCGCCGGCCCCCGGGCCACGCGCCGACGCCAGCGCCGGCGCCGGCCGACGTGGATTAACTTTCGCGTCTCCACTACTCGATTCTTAATCCACGTCGTCGTGCCGACCGCCGCCGGGCGGGGCGGGGCGGGGCGGGTGCGCGCCGCCCCGCTGCGGGGCGGGCGGGCCGAGATCAGCCGAGCTTGAGGCCGAGCTCGCGCAGCTGGCTCGCGTCGACGGGCGCCGGCGCGCCGGTCAGCGGGTCGCCACCGCTCGTCGCCTTGGGGAAGGCGATGACCTCGCGGATGTTCTCGCGACCGGCCAGCAGGGCGACGATCCGGTCGACGCCCATGGCGATGCCGCCGTGCGGCGGGGCGCCGTAGCGCAGCGCGTCGAGCAGGAACCCGAATCGCGCCTGCGCCTCGGACTCGTCGATCCCGATCAGCTCGAAGATGCGTGACTGGACGTCGGGGCGATGGTTGCGGATCGAGCCGCCGCCGATCTCGTTGCCGTCGAGCACGAGGTCATAGGACCGCGAGAGCAGCTTGGCCGGATCGTCGAGGTCAGCCGCCGTCGCCGGGGCGCCGTCCGGCGTGGCCGGCGCGGTGAACGGATGGTGCTCGGCGTCCCAGCGCTGCTCCTCGGGCTTGTAGGTGAACATCGGGAACTGCACCACCCAGCGGATGTCGTGGGCGCCGGCCGGCACCAGCTCGAAGCGCCGGGCCAGCTCGAGGCGCAGCGCGCCGAGCGCTTGACGAGCCGTCCCCGCCTGATCGGCGACGATCAGCAGGACATCACCGCGGTTGCCCTGCAGCGTCTTCGTGATCGCCGCGATCTCCGATTCTGAGAGGAACTTCGCCACCGGGGAGCGCCAGCCGGGGGCCTCGTCCTGAACGAATGCCCAGACGAGCCCCTTGGCCCCGTGCTGCTTGGCCAGCTCGGTGAGCGCGTCGAGATCCGAGCGCGCCAGCGCCCGGGGGCCGGCGTTGATCCCCTGGACGACGCCCCCGTTCGCGATCGCTGCGGAGAACACCTTGAACTCGGTGTGGGCCAGCGCGGTCCCGAGGTCGGACAGCTCCAGGCCGAACCGGGCATCGGGCCGGTCTGAGCCGAACCGCCCGACCACCTCGGCGTGGGTCATCCGCGGCCAGGGCGGCGCCGGGATCTCGAGGCCGGCGCGCTCGAACACCGCGCCCATCACGGCCTCGGTGGTCTCCAGGACGTCCTGCTCCTCAACGAACGCCATCTCGATGTCGAGCTGGGTGAACTCCGTCATCCGGTCGGCGCGCGAATCCTCATCGCGGAAGCAGCGGACCACCTGGTAGTAGCGCTCGAAACCGCCGATCATCAGCAGCTGCTTGAACAGCTGCGGCGACTGGGGCAGCGCGTAGAAGTGACCCGGTCCCCGCCCACCCGCGACGCGCGCCGGGACGAGGAAGTCTCGGGCCCCCTCCGGTGTCGAGCGAGTGAGGAACGGGGTCTCGATCTCGAGGAAGTCGCGGTCATCGAGCACTTCACGCATCGTCTTGATTGCCCGGTGGCGGACCGCGATCGCATCCTGGAGCGGCCCGCGCCGCAGATCGAGCGAGCGATGGCGCAGCCGCAGGTTCTCATCGACGGGGCCGTCCTCGTCGACCGGGAACGGCGGCGTGTCAGCGTCGGCGAGGATCTCCACCTCGCTCACCGCGATCTCGATCTCACCGGTGGCCAGGTTCGGGTTGACGTTCTGCGCGGCTCGCCGGGTGACCGTGCCGGCGGCGGTGATGACGTCCTCGGACCGGAGCTTGTGGGCTTCGGCGTGGGCGGCGGGCGCCGACTCGGGATGGAACACGAGCTGCACGATTCCCGATCGCTCGCGCAGATCGATGAAGATGAGCCCACCGTGATCGCGGCGGCGGTGCACCCAGCCCGAAACGCGGGCCGGCCCGTCGGCACGGGTGGCGTCGAGCTCCCCGGCCCAGCTGTCGCGGTATCGATTGGTCGCCGGTGGGTGGTTCACAGCCGACTGCCTCGCAGGATCGCCGGAATCACCGCGGCGGGCTGCAGGTCGATCTGCTCGCCGGACTCCATGTTCTTCAGGTTGGCCTGCATCGGGTCGTGGATGATGGCAACGTAGCGCGCGCCGAGACGGTCCGCGTGGCGGAGCTGGCCCTTGAGCGACCGGCCAGCCAGCTCCATCTGGGCGCTCATCCCCGCCCGACGCGCCTCGTTGGCCAGCTCGAACGCGGTCCGGGCGGCGTCGCCCCCGGCAACGGCCACGAACACGTCGACGACATCGGGCGCCACCGGCACCTCGCCGGCCGCCATCAGCATCCGCTCCACCCCGGCGGCCCAGCCGCAACCCGGAGTCGGCGCGCCGCCGAGCTGCTCGATCAGGCCGTCGTAGCGCCCGCCGCCGCCGACGCCCGATTGGGCGCCGAGCGCGTCGGAGTTGAACTCGAACACAGTCCGCGCGTAGTAGTCCAGACCGCGCACGAGCCGTGGATCGAGCACGTAGCGCAACCCGGCGTCGTCGAGCAGCTCCCGGACCCGGGCGAAATGGTCGGCGTCGTCGTCGGCGAGGCGGTCGAGCAGGAGCGGCGCGGCGCGCATCGTCTCCTGCGTCCGGCGGTCCCCGGCGTCGAACGCGCGCATCGGGTTGAGATCGATCCGGGCCACCACCTCCGGCGAGAGCCCGTCCTCGTGGGCCCGCAGGTAGGCGGTGAGCTCCTCGCGGTACTCGGCGCGGGTCGCCGCCGTCCCCAGGCTCGACAGGCGCAGCCGCGTCTCCTTGGCACCGAGCGTCTCGAGCAGCTGGGCGAGCAGCACGATCAGCTCGGCGTCGACCTCGGGCGCGGCCGAGCCGATCGCCTCGGCGCCGACCTGCCAGAACTGGCGGTAGCGCCCGCGCTGCGGCGCCTCCGCGCGGAAGTTGCTCGACAGGTACCACAGCTTCACCGGCTGCGGGAGCTTGTGCATGCCGTGCTCCAGGTAGGCACGGCACACCGGGGCCGTCACCTCCGGGCGCAACGTCAGGGACCGTCCGCCGCCATCGTCGAAGGTGTACATCTCCTTCTGGACGATGTCGGTGGCCTCCCCGACCGTGCGCACGAACAGCTCGGTCGCCTCAAAGGTCGGCGTCTCGATCCGGCCGTAACCGGCGGGGCCGAGCACCCGCTGGGCGTGCGCCTCGAGCACCCGGCGCCGCTCCGCGTCGGCGGGAAGCACATCGAACGTGCCCCGAGGGGCCTGAAGCGAGCTCATGGACGAGCTGGAGGGCTAGTTCTGGTGCGCGAGCTCGCGCAGGAACGGATTCGTGTCACGCTCGGCGCCGAGCGTGGTCAAACCCATGTGTCCCGGGTGCACGGTCATCTCGGCCGGGTACGCGTTCAGCAACGATTCGATCGAGGCCAGCAGCGTCGGCCAGTCGCCGCCGGGAAGGTCGACCCGCCCGACCGACCCCTGAAACAGGACGTCGCCGGAGAAGATGGCGTCGTGATCGCGCAGCGCATACGAGACGTGACCGGGGCTGTGCCCGGGAACGAACATCACGTCGAACGTCATACCGGCCAGCTCGAGCGTCTCGCCGCCCGCGACCGTCTCGTCGGCGTCGTAGCTCTCGAACGGCCCGAACCCCGGCATCCGCATGTGGGCGTTGATGTCGGCGAGGATGTGGGTCTCGAGCTCGGGGCAGTACACCGGCGCGCCGGTGGCGCGCGCGACCTCGGCGACGGCGCCGACGTGGTCGAAGTGGGTGTGGGTGAGCAGGATCGCGTCGACGGCGGTGATGTGCAGCGCCTCCAGGGCGCCGAGAATCCGCTCCGCCTCGTCGCCGGGGTCAATGATCACCGCGCGGTCGGCGTCGGGGAGGCGCACGATGTACGTGTTCTCCTGCACCGGTCCGACGGTGAACATGCGCGCGTCGATCACGGGGTCTTACCTTGCTTCTTCAGCTGCCGCCGGTAGATGTATCCGTCCATGTAATAACCCGACGGGATGTAGAGCAGCAACGCCAGGACGGCGAACACCAGCGCCGGCACGATCCGGAACTTGTTGAGGACGAGCAGGAAGATGAACATGAACCCGGAGGCGAGCAGCGCCTTGTTGATCG
This sequence comes from Solirubrobacteraceae bacterium, assembly GCA_036509295.1. Classification (GTDB taxonomy): domain Bacteria; phylum Actinomycetota; class Thermoleophilia; order Solirubrobacterales; family Solirubrobacteraceae; genus Palsa-465. Next base: position 7,752 of record DATCFW010000363.1, read on the forward strand.
AGCCGCGCCACGACGGCGCCTTGGTCACCCGCGCCCGAGCGCGCTTGGCCTTGTCCTGCTTCTTGCGCTCTTCCGGACTCGGCGGGCGGCCGGTCCGGCCGCGAACCTCGACGGTGCCGGCGGCGTTACCGCGGTGCTTGGTCCGGCGCTTGCGCTTGGTCTGAGCCATCTCTGGTAGGGAGACTACGCGGTGCGAGGGCTCACGTCAGCCCGACGGTGCAGCGAATCTTCGATCGTCGCGTACCCGCGGAGCTCGACGTCGCCGGGAAAGCCGTCAAAGGCGGCCGCGGGAGCCAGGCCGACGAGCTCGGCGCGCGCCACCGGGGCATGGCGCGCGACCGCGGCCACCACCTCCGCCAGCGGCGTGGCGCGATGGTCCTCGACGTTGGTGGACACCTGCGCCAGGCCGTACTGATCGAGCCACAGGCCGATGGCGCGCAGGCCCGGACGCCCCTCCTCACCGCCCTCGCGGATGAGCGCGGCGATCCGCTGGGCGTCCTGGATCGTCGCCGACGGCCCGAGCTCGATGTTGAACGCCACCAGCGGCGGCCGAGCGGCGACGAGCACCGCGCCGGCGCTCGGATGCAGGCGCGGCGGCCCGAAGTCCGGCATCAGCTCGCCGGCCGCGATCCGGCGGGCGAGCTCCGCCGGACCGCCGCGGCGCAGCTGGGCTCGCGTGCGGCCGGCAGCGAGGATCCCGTAAAGGAACACCGGCAGGTCGAGGTCGGCGGCCAGCAGGTCAGCGAGGACGAGCGCCTCGGCGCACGCCGCGCCGCGGTCCGCGTCGTCAAGGAAGACGATAGCGGCCACATCGATCGCGCCGACCCGGGGATGGATTCCCGCGTGCCCATCGATGGAGATGAGCTGCACCGTGCGGGCCGCGCCACGCGCGACGGCGGGCGCCAGCTCGCCCGGCTCGCCCGTGAGCGTGAAGGCGCTGCGGTGATGATCGGGATCGGAGTGAACGTCAAGCAGGCCGTCCCCGAACGCCTGCCCGATCCGGTCGATCACCGCGGTGTCCCGGCCCTCGGACACGTTGGGGTACGCCAGCAGCGTCATCGGCCGGAGATCATAGATCCGGAAATCGAGCGGCCCACGGCTCGAGCGGGATCCGCGCCGCGTTGATCACATAGGCAATCGCGCGGTACCAGCCGGCGATCACCAGCAGCTCGAGCAGCTGCTCGTCGCCGTAGGTGGCGGAGAGCCGCCCCCACAGCTCATCGGAGATCGTGCACGTGTCGTGCAGCTCGTCGGCAAGCCGAATGAGGGCGGCATCGTGGTCTGACCAGGCCGGGTCGCCGGGCGCGCCGGGCGCGCTGGTGGCGGTGGCCGCGCCGGTGGCGCCGGTGGCGGTGGCCTCGCCGGTAGCGGTGGCCGCGATCTGCTCGGGGGTGAGGCCGACCGCCGCGCCGAACGCGACGGCGTGGACGCCCCACTCGTACTCGGCGCCCGCTCGCGCGCACGCGCGATGAACGACAATCTCCCGGTCTCGCGGCGGGACCGATCCGTGACCAAGGATTCCCGACCCGAGCGGGCGCATCCGCGACATCAGCTCCGGGTGCACGGCCAGCGTGCGGAACAGCACCAGTGGCTCCATGTCGGCGCCGGGCGGCATCCACCGGCGCAGCATCTCCTCCGTCTCGGGCTTGTACGGCGGCTCGAGCGCAGCGATGCGCGGCGTCTCCGGGTTCTCCATCGTCTACCCTCCTGCTGCGGAAATCAAAGCATCTGGCAGGAGGTCATCATAGCTTCGAAATCCAAAGCAGGCAAGACCACGCCGGCACCGGCACCGGCACCGGCACCGGCCCGACGGGCCGATTGGTCCACCCCGCAGTCCGGCCACGCCGTGGTGGTGTCCACCCCGCGACCCGGCCGCCCCGCCCGCGGCTCCACCACCGGCCGGCCGGTGATGGCGCTGCTCGACCTCGTCGGGCGTCGCTGGGCGCTGCGGGTGCTGTGGGAGCTGCGCAGCGGCGAAGGCGTCACCTTCCGGGAGCTCCAAGCCCGCTGCGCGGAGGTCTCCTCCAGCGTGCTCAACGACCGCCTGCGCGAGCTGCGCGACGCCGGCATCGTCACCGCGCGGCCCGGGAGCGGCTACGCCCTCACGGCCGAGGGCGCGCGGTTGCTCGATGCTCTGGAGCCGCTCGACGGCTGGGCCAAGCGGTGGGCGCGGCGGACCGGCGTCCCCCGTCATCCCGCCGCGGCGAGGATAGAATCCGCCCCCCTCGCCGGAGTAGCTCAGTCGGTTAGAGCAGCGGAATCATAATCCGCGTGTCGGGGGTTCGAGTCCCTCCTCCGGCATCGCGTTGTTTGCAGGAACTTCGCTGCTTTGCGGGGAGTTTGGTGGAATTGCGACGAGGTCTTGCAGCCTCGGCCCGTGGGCAACCTCGACTGACGCCGCTGTGCTCGAGCTGTGGCCGCGCTACGCAGCTATGGGCTGCGGGAGGCTGGTGGGGCCGCGGCCGATGAGGGTGTTGATGGCGCGGGGCGGGCATGGGTTTGGCGAAGTAGAACCCTTGGCAGGCGTCGGCGCCGAGCTTGGTCAGGGTCTCGCGGTGTTCGGCGGTCTCGACACCTTCGGCGATCACGGTCATTCCCAGGCCATGGGCGAGCTCAATGATTGAGTTGACGATTGTGTGCCGGCCGGGGTTGGTGGCGAGCTTAGCGATGAACGTCTGGTCGATCTTGATCGTGTCAATGGGAAGCGTCTCGAGGTAGCCGAGGGAGGAGTAGCCGGTCCCGAAGTCGTCGAGCGCGAGGTTCACGCCGAGGTGCTTGAGGTCGCTGAGCACGATCAGGGCGCGTTGCTCGTCGTGGATAAAGACGCGTTCGGTCAGTTCGAGGGTCAACATCGCGGGGTCGGTCCCCGTCGTGTCTAGGATCGCGGCGACGCTGTGCGCGAAGCCGACGGACATGAACTGGTGGGGCGAGACGTTGACCGACATGGCGAGCTGATCGGGATGCTGGCGCTGCCAACCGTCGCGGTCTGAGCACGCCTGTTTTAGTACCCATTGGCCGAGTTCAACGATCTGGCCGGATTGTTCGGCAAACGGTATGAACACCGTCGGTGGAACCGACCCGCGGCTGGGGTGCGTCCAGCGCAGCAGGGCCTCCACGCCAGTCGGCTGACCGTCAAGCGTGTTGACGATCGGCTGATATTCGACGTGCAGCTCGTTGCGTTCAGCGGCGCCGGGCAGGCCGCGCGCCAGGCCCGCTTGGTACTCGGCGAGATGCAGTTCGCGCAGGTCGAGGACCTTGTGGTCGCGATCGCGGTGGCGTTTTGTCCGGTACATCGCGAGGTCAGCGTCGTGGATCAGGTCCCCGGGCGCGTCGCTGTCGCGCCCGGTGAACGCGATACCGATGCTCGCGTCGATCCGCATCTGTACGCCCGAGAGAACGAACGGTTCAGCCAGCGCCCGATCAAACCGGACGGCGAGCGCGTCAGCCTCGGAGGGGTCGTCGAGGTCTTCGCACAGGACGACGAACTCGTCGCCGGACAAGCGCGCCAGGCTGTCCCCGGGCCGCAGCACTTCGGTCAGGCGCGCGGCGACGGCCACCAGCAGCTCATCGCCGACCTGGTGACCATAGGTGTCGTTGATCGCCTTGAACTCGTCCAGATCCATGAAGAACACCGCCGTCGTGTGGCCCGAGCGGCGCCCGCGCTGAAACGCGTGGCCCAAGCGCTCGAGCATCAGCGTCCGGTTGGGCAGGCCGGTCAGTGCGTCGTGCAGAGCCGCTTCGCGCGACTGGTCAGAGGAGTCCTGCAGATCGGCGCGGGCCTGAGCGTTGATCAGATATGCGGCGGCGACATCAGCCAGCGTCTGAGCCATCCCCATCGACTCGGCGGAAAGATCACCGGCGGTGTCGCGATACAGGTCAAGCGCCCCGAGTCGCGCGTCTTCGTGGTTGAGCGGGAACGTGAACACCGCCGCCAGCCCGGCGTCTAGCGCCCGCGGTCCGAACTTCTCGAAGCGATCGTCCGTGCTCAGATCCGGGACCGCAATCGCCTCCCCAGTGTGATACGCCGCGAGACACGGCCCCTCGCCCAGCTCGGACTGCAATTTCTCGTACCGCAGGGCGGACTGGTCTGAGGCAGCGACGTAACGCGGCTCCAAGCCCGGGGAGATCAACGTAACGCCCGCGGCCGTCACCGGCATGATGTCGACGATCCGCTTGACCAGGTGATCAAGGATCCCCTGGATCGGAAAGTTCGTCACCATCGTGCGCGCGAACTCGCCCAACACGTCAGCCAATTGCTCGGTCGGCATGGTCCGCTCGCCTACGCCGCCGCGGATACGCACGCCAACGCGATGATGGGAGCCAACGATTCCAGCGCGTGGCAGTCCACGCTTCTGTACGTCCCGCCGGCACCCCCGATGTCCGCCGTCCAGTCCGCGGCGCCTACGCCCCCGTCAACGCATTGCTGTAAAGCCACTGGTTTTACCCGTCCCTTCGTCGTGAAGCACGACTCGAAAAGGGGGATCAGCGATCGAGGCAGTCACCACGTGCCCGCCGAGACATCCAAGAACCCGAAAGCAGCTACCCGAACTCGCCAAAGCGCTTCGGGCGACCACTCCGGTTCACAATTCTAGACCAAAAGTCAAGCGGCACGCTCAAATCCACCACCCGGAAATCCGGGAGCAGAGTGAGGCAAGGGCAACGGTGGCTAGGTTTGATACGCGATCGGCGTTGCCGCCGCACGGCCGGCGTGACCCGGCGAGGGCGCTGCAGACGATCGGCCATCCGAGCTGATGCGAGGTTACTCGGTTGGCGATCGTCTCGAGCGCGAGCGACGAGAACGCCCAGTTGCCCAGCGTGCGCGTCGCGCTGGGCCTCAGACCTCGCCGTCGTGCTTGCGCGATTGGCCAGTATCCAAACCAGTCGGTCCGCCCGGGCTCGTCCAGTCCGAACAGGCGGGCATACCAACGAGCGGGTACTCGCGGACCTGCGTTCCGGAGGCCATCCGTGTGAGGTACGCCGCCTGACCGCGCTCACTGACTTTTTGAGGTTTCCAGCAGACCCGAGATGCTGCGATAGCCCCGATCGGCCGCTTCTGGGCGCCGGGTGGCTCACCGGCAAGGCCGACCGGCGGCGGTTTGGGTTGCCAGCGGCGGCTGCTGGCGGCGTGTCAGGCTGACGCGCGTTCGGTTCGCCCCGATGTTGCAGTCATGCGGCCGGATCGTCGTGGGCGAGTTGGAGGAGAACCTGAACCGCCGGCTCGCCGGGCGCAAGGTCGACGATCTGGAGCAGCTCAGAGGCCCCACTCAGGGCGAAGAGTCGCTGGATCTGGGAGGGCCCGCGGAGAAGCACCAATCGGCGGCCTGCCCGTCGGGCGCGGAGGTTGGCGTACACGATCACCCGCACGCCGCGGGAGTCCATGAATGTCAGATCGCGAAGGTCCAGTACCACCAACCGTGCGCGAAGCTGCGCTCTACGCAACATCCCCTCGAGCCGTGCGGCGCTCGCGATATCCAACTCGCCGGCGAGGTGCACCCAGGCCACGTCGAAACTCTCGTCGCGCAACTCGCACACAAATCCATCCAGCACATCTGTCTGACCTGCGGGAGCGTGTTCGTAACTCAATACCTGGGACATCGCGACCTCCGGGTCTGGGAACCTGGGAAGTCAGAGCGTGCTTCCTGCCCACCTCGGGCCGACGTCACGGTGGATGCCCTCCGACGACGATGGTACTCCTTGGCCGTCCCGCGCCCCCCGTCGATGGCGTCCAAGCCGGCCGGCAGCGGCGGCTGCAGCAGGGCCGGTCTCTCCTCTCAGTGAACCGAACGAGCCGGGGCTAGGGGGAGAGAGAGCCCCGGCTCGTTTTGGAGATGCCTCACGCCCGCGACATTTTCAGCTGGCGGACGGTGTTCTGACCTCCGTTGGTTCAACTGCTCCCGCGGTCGCGGGACCTCGCCGCACATCGCCAGGGGGCAGCTCGCGGTGGCGGCAAGCATCAGAAAATCGGCCGGGGGTGGGGATTCGCGCCGGGACCCTTCGACCGCGATCAGCGCGACGGCCTGCGAGCGGCCGCCGACAACGCGTGGTGATGGCCGGACCGGCGATCACATTTGCGTTGGGCTGAAACTGACTTCTGGGCATCGTGGCTCCCGGCTGTCCACACCTTGGAAGTCACGCCTCGCTGCTCGCAGCGTCTACGAACCTCGGGACTGATGCCCTCGAATTATCAGGTTACCCCCGGCGTCAAGTAGTCAACGGGCCCTGTCGGGCAACTCTCGGCGTTCGAGGTTCGCGCGTCACTGAGAAGCTGGTGATGGTTGCGGTGCCAGGATCTCGTGTTCGTCGAACAGATCGGTCGGGGCGAGAATGAACACCTCGCACATCATGTCGGGCTCCTGCTGGTTGCCGCTCATGAACCCGATCACCCGCTGCCCGGTCGCGTCTTCGACCACGGTCTCAAAGCGCTGGCGCATGACGTCTTGAAATTCCATCCGTTGATTGACGACCGCGGCGCCACGACCACCGTCAAGCAACGTCTGCTCCACCCGCGAGAACCCGCCACGCAGCACGCAGACGACCAGATCGTCCTCGAAATAGGACTTCGCGCGGGTCGGCCCGCGACCGTAGAACTCCTTCAGCAGCGCGACCAGCCCGTCGGAGATTGCGGTCAGCACATCGCCGTGATTCTCGGGCTTGGCCTTGACGTTCGACCGGGTCACAGTATCCAGCAAATGCTAACAAAGCGAGCATCATCCGGGTCCAAGCCGTTCATGGCGTATGGTGCTCAGCAGCTCGTTTGGTTCTCGCCCTTCTGCCTCGCGCGCGCACCCATCCGGAGGACGAGAGAGAAGGCCGCATGCCGGCCGCCGAAGTCCCACTTACCGGTGATGAGCTGCTCGCCTCCGTGACCGAAGCGATGGTCGCGTTTCACCAGCGTTATTACCACCGCAAGCCGGTCACCGCAAAAACGCTGCTGCTCGGCGATGACCTGATCGCCTGCGTGCTCGGCGGCGTCTACACCGACGTCGAGAAGACCATGATCGAACTCCAGCGCAGCACCTTGGTCCAAGAGACCCGCAACGCGTTCCAAAACTCCATGCAGGACAAGTTCATCACCGCGGTCCAGCGTCTCTCCCGGCGCCACGTGCTGGCGTACTTCTCTAACCATCACGTCGGCCCCGACATCGAGATCGAGCTGTTTCTCCTTTCACCCGACGGGGCGACGCGACACGACCCGAATTGATTCCAGGAACGCGGGGGATCACCACACAACATAATCGCCGATCGTCGCCGACTCGAACGCCGTCGTCTCAGTGCCGCGGCGGCCCTGCCGGACGGTGTCGCTGCTGGTCTCGGCGCAGCCCGGCGTCTACGTGGCCAACGCCGGCAACAACGACGTGACGGAGTATGCGCTTGGGGTGGGCGGTGCCGTTCCCCCGATTTCCGGCGTCACCGGTCCGGATACCGGATTGAGCTCCCCGGAAGGCGTCATCCTCGACGCGGCCGGTGACATCTTCGTCGCCAACGAGGGCAACGACACCGTCACCGAGTACGCGCCCGGTGCGACGGGTGACGCGCGCCCGGAGACGACGATCACCGGCCAGCAGCAGCCGGGGGGGTGGCGGTCGACGCCAGCGGGCACCTGTGGGTGTCTGAGTCAACCATCGACAGCATCAACGAGTACTCGGCGACGGGGTCGGGCGCAGCGATCCCGATCGCGAGCCTCGGCGGCCCGGACACCGGCTGGCCGCGCCCTAGGGACAATACCGTTTCCTTAGGCGGCTAGGATGGTGATGGCGTCGCTGGGCGGCTTGGTCGGCTTGGGTGGGTTGCGGTGTTGGGGTCGCTTGACGGGCCAGTTGGACATCTTGCGCTTGATCACGC
>DATCFW010000364.1:0-3740 GCA_036509295.1 Solirubrobacteraceae bacterium
CGCCGTCGGCCGCAGTGGTGATCGGCGAGTAGAGCTGAGCCTCCTCAAACACCGGCGGTCACCCGCTGCGGCTGGTCGGTGCGGTCATCGCTCGTGCTCCACGACAGCGCGTAGCGGCCGTCGTCCAGCGTCTGGCACAACGGCGTGAGCTTGAGCGGCCGGAACGTGTCGCACATCACCGCCAGCTCCTCGGTGAAGCGCTGCCCGATCGATTTCTCGGCCAGCCCCGGCTGCGGCCCGTGGGGCAGCCCGGACGGATGCAGCGTGACCGAGCCGACATCGACGCCGCGCCGTGAGCCGAAGTCCCCCGAGACGTAGTAGATCATCTCCTCGGACTGGAGATTTGAGTGGTTATAGGGGATCGGGATCGCCGGGTGGGTGGGGTCCGATTCCCAGTCGAGCATCCGCGGGCAGAACGAGCAGATGACGAAGTTCGGCCCCTGGAAGGTCTGGTGCACCGGGGGCGGCATGTGGACGCGGCCGGTGATCGGCTCGAAGTCATCGATGTTGAACGTGTACGGGTACACGAACCCGTCCCAGCCGACGACGTCGAGCGGGTGGTAATCCAGGCCGTAACGCTGCAGGCCGCCGCGGACACGGACGATGAGCTCGTGCTCACCGGACTCACGGTGGGTGACCAGGTCGGCCGGCGGATGGAAGTCACGGTGCGAGTACGGCGCGTGCTCGAGCAGCTGGCCGTACCGGTTGCGGTACCGGTTGGGCGTCTCGATCTCCCCGGGCGTGTAGAAGGTGAGCCACAGCTGCTCGCCGTCGGGCCGGAACCGGTACGTCGTGCCGCGCGGGATCACGATGTAGTCGTGCTCGCGGTAGGCCAGCGTCCCGAAGGTGGTGTCCAGCTCGCCCGCCCCGTGGTGGACGAACACCACCTCGTCACCCTCACCATTTCGATAGAAATAGTCCTGGGCCTCGGTCGGGCGGCACACCGCGATCTCGACGTCGTCGTTGTACATCAGCAACTGCCGGCCCAGGACGGGATCACCGCCCGGCGCGACGGCGCGGGTGTCGAACAGCCGGTGGGCGTGGGCGGGCGGCACCCACTCCTCTCGCACCAGCGGCGTGAACGAGCCCAGCGCGGACACCCGGCACGGCGTCTGGAGGTGGTACAGGATCGATTCGTTGCCACTGAACCCCTCGAAGCCCATTACCTCCTCGGTGAGCAGCAGTCCGTCGTCTTCACGAAAGGCGACGTGGCGCTTGGCCGGGATCCTCCCTCGCAACTCGTACCGCATTAAAGGTTCCCCCGCTTGTCCTGCTCGCGCTCCAGGGCCTCGAACAGCGCCTTGAAGTTCCCCTCCCCGAAGCCGCGGGCGCCGTGGCGCTCGATCAACTCAAAGAACACCGTGGGGCGATCGCCGACGGCGTGGGTGAAGATCTGCAGCAGGTAGCCCTCCTCGTCACGGTCGACGAGGATGCCGAGCCGCTGGAGATCGGCCACGTCCTGGGACATCTCGCCGATCCGCTCCGGCACGTCGGCGTAATAGGACTCGGGGATCGGCAGGAACCGCACCCCGCGCGCCGTGAGCTCGTCGACGGTCTTGACGATGTCGGTCGTGGAGACGGCGATGTGCTGCACGCCGGCGCCGCGGTAGAAGTCGAGGTACTCTTCGATCTGGGACTTGCGCTTGCCCTGAGCCGGCTCGTTGATCGGGAACTTGATCTTGCCCGAGCCGTCGGTGACGACCTTGGACATGAGCGCGGAGTACTCGGTGGAGATCGCCTCGTCGGAGAAGTGGATCAACTCGGTCATGCCGAACACGCGCTCGTAGTAGTGGACCCACTCCTCCATGTGTCCGAGCCCGACGTTGCCGACGACGTGGTCGATCCCGACCAGGAGCCCGTCGCGACCGGTCGGAGCCTGGTCGCGCGCGACGAAGCCGGGCAGGAAGGCGCCGCGGTAGTCGCCGCGCTCCACGAACACGTGACGGGTCTCGCCGTAGGTCTGCACCGAGGCCAGCACGACGGTGCCGTCCTCGTCGGAGATCTGATGCGGCGTCTGGATGCCGCGCGCCCCATGGGCGACGGCGTGCTCATAGGCGGAGGTTGCGTCGGGCACGCTGAGCGCGATCGAGCGGACCCCGTCGCCGTGGCGCTTGTGGTGCTCGCCGATCTCGTCGTCACCGGTGAGCGAGCCGGTGAGCACGAGCCGGACGCGGCCCTGTTGCAGGACGTGGGAGACCTGGTCCCGGCTGCCGGTCTCCAGGCCGAGATAGGCGATCTCGGTGAAGCCCCAGGCGCGGGTGTAGTAGTAAGCGGCCTGGGCGGCGTTGCCGACGAACAGTTCCAGGTGGTCGATCCCGTGGACCGGCATGACGTCGACGGGAGACTGAGGGGGGAGAGGTAGCGTTTGCGTAGTCACGATATGCAATGATCCGGTGGTTGCCGCGGTATCTCAAGCCCGGTACGTTGTGTTAGTGCCGCTTTTAGCCCTGAAATGGACGACGTCGACCGAAGAATCATTGCGCTCCTGCGTGAGAACGCCCGTCGCTCGTTTCAGGACATCGGGCAGCAGGTCCACCTGTCCGCGCCGGCGGTCAAACGCCGCCTGGACAAGCTCGAACGCGACGGCGTGGTGCTCGGCTACACCGCGATCGTCGACCCGGAGGCGTTCGGCTGGCACGCCGAGGCGTTCGTGGATCTGTACTGCGACGGCGGCATGTCCGGGAATGAGATCAAGCGGGCCGTGCAGCGCGAGGCGGGCGTCGTCTCGGCGCACACCGTTGCCGGCGAGGCGAGCGCGCTGCTGCACGTGATGGCGCACGACACCAAGGGGCTGGAGCTGGCGCTGGAGCGCATCCGCGCGACGCAGGGCGTGATCCGGACCGTGACCGAGGTCGTCCTCTCGACGCTGTTCACCCGATGAGGCGCCCGTTCCCCGACGGGCGGCCGCCGTCCATCCGGGACTTCATCGCGTTCGAGGAGCACATCCGCAACGCCCGCACGGCGCGCGGCGCGTAATCGGTTCGGGCACGAGCGGTCCGCCCGGCCGGCGGCGCGGGGTCAGCCGCCGAAGCCGACCCGGTGCGCGTCGGTGTCGACCAGCACATACACGACGCGGTCCAGGCGGATCGCGATCGTGCCGTCCTCGGCGGTGAGGTCATGCCACCCACTGTCGCCGAGCTTGGCGCGCAGTCGCTCGAGCTCCGAGGGGGCGACGCGTGCGCTGAGCACCGGGCCCCCCTGGAAGCCGATGTTGATCTTCTGGGGCTTGTCGTTGTCCATGGTCACGTCAATGCTCCTCGGCTGGCTGAACGATCTCGGTAAGCACTCCGCCGGTGGCGGCGGGGTGAAGGAAGGCCACCTGCGAGCCGCGGATCCCGGTGCGTGGCTGCTCGTCGATCACCCGGATCCCGGAGGCGGCACACGCGTCGAGCGTGTCCTGCACCGACGCGACACGGTAGGCGACGTGATGCAGCCCGGGGCCCTTGCGGCTAAGGAATTTGCCCACCGGAGTCTCGGGGTGCAGCGGCTCGAGCAGCTCGATGTGCCCGTCGCCGACGTCGAGCAGCGCGGCGTCGACGCCCTGCTCGGTGACCGTCTCGCGGTGCACGAGCGGCATCCCCAGCCGGTCCCGGTACACCGTCAGCGCCGCGTCGATGTTCTCGACGGCAATGCCGACATGGTCGATCGCGGACAGCATGGCGCCGCGGAGGATACCGAGCGGGGCGCGGGTTACTGGTTGGTCGGCCGGCCCTCGGCTGCGGGCGGCAGCGGAGTGGCGG
>DATCFW010000365.1:0-3090 GCA_036509295.1 Solirubrobacteraceae bacterium
GTATCGGGAGGGTCACTGGGCCTATGTCGAGCCGTGGGGTTGGACGTGGGTGGACGCCGACCCGTGGGGCTTCGCTCCGTTCCACTATGGCCGTTGGGCCGATATCGACGGACGATGGGGTTGGCTTCCGGGCTACAGCCAGCCGATCGCCGAGGCGCCGTATTACCCGGTCTATGCGCCGGCGCTCGTCACGTTCTTCGGCGTCGGCCTCGCGGCCGGGGTGACGGCGGCGCTGCTCAGCCAGGGCTCGGTCGGCTGGGTGCCGCTCGGTCCCAATGAGCCCTATCGGCCGTGGTTCCGCGCCGGTCCCCAATACGTGCGCGATGTGAACATCCGCCACGTGAGGAACCTGACCCAGATCACCAGCATCACCAACAACAACACGAGGACCGTCAACAACGTCACGATCAACCGCTTCCGCAACGCATCCGGCGCGACGGTCGTGCCGGCGGCGGCGATGGCGACGTCGCGATCCCTGGGAGGGGTGGCGCGGCGGCCGACGGCGCGAATGCTGGCCCAGGCGCGCCCGGTCCTCGGCCGTTCGCCGATCCCGCCCACGACGGCGACCGCGGGCGTGACGCCGGCGGTCGCGCGGGCAGTTCATGCCATACCGGCGCCCGCCGGTACGCGGGCGGAGCGTCCCGCCCCTGGTCCGGCGATCCGCGCCCAGGCTCCGAGTCCCGCATCGAGGCCAGGGGCGCCGGGCGCGGCGCGCCACTTCGCGACCCCGCCGCTCGCGACCGCCGGCGCGGGGCCGCGCACCCCGGGGGCGGGCGTCCGGCCGGCGGAGAGCGGCGCCCGCGCGCCTGGCCCGACCGTGCCGGCCTTGCGCCCGCCGGGGGCGGCTCCGCCGGTGCATCCGTTTGCCGAGGGGCAGGCGGTATCGCCTGAATCCGCCCGCCGCCCCGTTCCACCGTCGGCGGCGCGGCCCGGTGTGACCCCGGGACATGAGCCCGCGCGGGGCGAGGCCGCGCCGGCCCACCCCACGCCTTCTCCCCAGACGCCGCGCGAGGCGGGCCCCCCCGCAGCCGGACTCCGCCCGGCGGAGCGCCCCGAACCCCGCACGACCGCCGCACCGGAGGTCCGGCGGGCCGCGCCCGCTCCGGCATTCCGTCCGCCAGCCGCGCCTCGTCCGGCCCCGGCGCCGGAGGTCCGCCGGGTCGCGCCGGCCCCGGCATCCCGTCCGGCACCCACGCCCCGTCCGGCGCCGGCGCCGGAGGTCCGCAGAGCCGCGCCTCCGGCGTTCCGTCCCGCCCCGCCGCCGCGTCCCGCACCCCAACCGGCGGCCCGTCCGGCGCCCGCTCCGCGCCCCGCGCCACCAGCGTTCCATGCCGCCCCGGCGCCGCGTCCCGCGCCCCAACCGGCGGCCCGTCCGGCACCCGCTCCGCGCCCGGCGGCCCGCCCCGCGCACCGTGAGGAGAAGCGTCCCGGCCAGCAATGATCGCGGGCGGTCGCGTTTTGCGCCGAATTAATCGGCATGGCGGACCGCGCGCCTTGCCACCGGTCCGCCGCCGGCGCTACCTGCCGGCTTGCCGTCCCGCCGATGAAAGGTCCCCGTTTGACCAATCGCGTCTTGCATAAACTCGGGCGCCCAGTGGGCGCCATTATCGGCGGCGTTCTTCTCGCATCGGTCTCGGTTTTCGCAGCGCCGCCCCCGATCACGGTCGTCCAGCCCTGGTTTCGCTACGTGGTGCCGCAGGTGCCGGCGGGCGGATACCTGACGTTGCACAACACCTCCTCCACGCCGGCGGTGCTGACCGGCGCCAGTTCGCCCGCATGCGGGATGCTGATGCTACACCGGAGCGAGACGAGCGGCGGAGCGGATCGAATGGTGCCTATTGCGTCCGTCGCGGTGCCGCCCGGCGGTACGATCTCCTTCGCGCCCGGCGGCTATCATCTGATGTGCATGCAGCCGCGCATGACGCCGGGGACGAGCGTCCATGTGACCTTGACGTTCCAGGGCGGACGGACGGTCAGCGCCGCGTTCCCGGTGTTCGGCGCTGCCGGCAAGCCGGGGGGGAAATCATGAGCGGGTTTGGCGTCCGCCGGCGTGACCTGTTGGCCGCACTCGCAGTCACCGCCCCGCTCGCGGGCGCGCGGACCGCGCTGGCGTCAGCGTGGCATAACATCGATGTGGCGGGATACGTGCCATCGCTGTCCTTCGACATGACGGACGCGACGACCGGCAAGCCCGTCACGGCGGAGGATTTTCGCGGCAAGCTGGTGCTGCTGTATCTCGGCTACACGCAATGCCCCGACGTATGCCCGCTGACCTTGCAGCGCGTCGCCGAGGTCTTGCAGCGCCTGGGCAAGGATGGCGCCGATGTCCGGCTCCTGTTCGTCACTGTCGATCCCGACCGCGATACCCTGCCGGTGCTGAAGCAATACACGGCGGCGTTCTCGCCCGCTTTCGTGGGCCTGCGGGGCGACGCGAACCAGATCGCGCGGATCGCGCGACGCTATCGCCTCGCCTATTCGGTGACGCCGGCCACCAAGGCGCATCCGTACGAGGTCACCCATTCCTCGGCGATCTACGTGTTCGGCCACGACGGCAGCCCCAAGCTGCTCATCGCCTCGCTTGCGACGACGAATCCCGACATCGCCGGCACGGCCGACGATCTGCGCCGCTTGTTGCACGCGCCCAAGCCCGGATTGATCGCCCGCCTGAGCGCCATGTTCTGAGCCGGCGGGGAGACACGACCATGCCGTTTGACCCCAGTTTTTCCGCCACTGCCCCTGGAAAGGCAGTGGCCGGGCGATGGATCCATCGCCCTGCGGCGTGGCCCTCCGGCGTGGATGGGATGGTCCCGCTCGGCATCATCGTCGCCGCCGGCGTGATCGCGTTTCTATGCCAGGATGTTCCCGCGTACCTGCCGGTGTGGGCGCCGTGGGATTTCTCCTGGCTCGAGTTCCTCGCGGTGGCGTTGGGCGCCTGGTGGTACGCGCGCGGCGTGGCGCTGACCCCGGCGGCGGCGCGGCCCGGCGTGGCGCGCCGCCTGTCCTTCGTCGCCGGCACCGCGCTGATCTACACGGTGCTGCAAACCCATTTCGACTACATGGCGCAGCATATGTTCTTCCTGAACCGGCTGC
>DATCFW010000366.1:0-3839 GCA_036509295.1 Solirubrobacteraceae bacterium
CACGTCGGCCTCGTCCTCCCCGGGTTCGTCGCCACCGAGGGCTTTCCGGCGCGGGAGCTGCGGGCGCGGGCGGCGACGCGATGGCTGGTGTCCGAGCCGCCGATCGTCGCCGAGGCGATCATGCAGGCGGGCCCGGGCGGCTGCGCCGAGCGGTACGTGCCGCGGTTCTACTGGATCGTCGCGGCGCTGCGGATCCTGGCCCCGCGGCTGGTACGCCGGGCCACCGCGGGCAGGGCCCTGACCACCGCCACTGGCTCCGACGAGTGAACACCGCCACCGGCTCCAACGAGTGAACTCGTCGCCCGCCCACCGGGCGCATCGGGTAGTCCCGGACGAACGGAGCTACATGACCGTAGTTCCCGTAAACTACGGTCATGTAGCTCACGCGAACGCGACCCAGGAGAGTCAGAGATGAACCCAACCGCCCGCCGCGTGGCGGTCCTCGGCGGCACCCGGATCCCGTTCGCCCGCCAGAACGGTCCGTACGCCGAGGCCTCCAACCAGGACATGCTGACCGCCACGCTCGACGCGCTGGTCACGCGCTTCGGACTCGAGGGCGAGGTGCTCGGGGAGGTCGCCGCGGCGCCGTCCTCAAGCACAGCCGGGACTTCAACCTGACCCGCGAGTCGGTGCTCGGCTCCCTGCTGGCGGCGCAGACCCCCGCCTATGACGTGCAGCAGGCGTGTGGCACCGGCCTAGAAGCGACGATCCTCGTCGCCAACAAGATCGCCCTGGGTCAGATCGACTGCGGCATCGCCGGCGGCGTCGACACGACCTCGGATGCGCCGATCGCGGTCAACGAGGATCTCCGCGAGGTGCTGCTCGCCCTCAGCCGCGCCCCGTCCAACGCCGCCCGCCTCAAAGCCCTGGCGCGTCTGCGCCCGCAGCAGATCGTCCCCGAGATCCCTCGCAACGTCGAGCCTCGCACTGGCCTGTC
The DNA here is from genome assembly GCA_036509295.1 of Solirubrobacteraceae bacterium. Classification (GTDB taxonomy): domain Bacteria; phylum Actinomycetota; class Thermoleophilia; order Solirubrobacterales; family Solirubrobacteraceae; genus Palsa-465. The sequence goes on from DATCFW010000366.1 coordinate 938, forward strand.
GATGGGCGAGCACACCGCGATCATGGCCCGTGACTGGGGGATCGAGCGGGAGGCGCAGGACGAGCTGGCCGCCGCTAGTCACCACCGTCTCGCCGCCGCCTACGACACCGGCTGGATGGACGACCTCGTCGTGCCGTTTCTCGGGCAGGAGCGCGATCAGAACCTGCGGCCGGACTCCAGCGTGGAGAAGCTGGCCAAGCTCAAGCCGGTGTTCGGCGGCCCCGACGGGACGATGACCGCCGGCAACTCGACGCCGCTGTCGGACGGCGCGTCGGCCGTCCTGTTGGCATCGGAGGAGTGGGCCAAGGCGCGTGGCATCCCGGTGCAGGCGTACTTCACCGACGCCCAGACCGCCGCCGTCGACTACGTCCACCGGCGCGAGGGCCTGCTGATGGCGCCCGCCTACGCCGTGCCCAAGCTGCTGGCCCGCAACGGCACTGCGCTGGCGGACTTCGACTTCTACGAGATCCACGAGGCGTTCGCCGCGCAGGTGCTGTGCACGCTGAAGGCCTGGGAGGACCCGGTGTTCTGTAGCGAGCACCTCGGTCTCGACGAGGCGTTTCGGCGCGCTGGATCGGGACCGCCTCAACGTCCACGGCGGCTCGCTCGGCGCCGGTCACCCGTTTGGCGCCACCGGCGGGCGGATCGTCGCGTCGCTGGCCAAGGCGCTCAGTGAGTCCGACGCCGGCCGCCCGGTCCGCGGGCTCATCTCGATCTGCGCCGCCGGCGGACTCGGTGTCACCGCGATCATGGAGGCCCCAGCCCGATGACCGATCGTTACCAGCAGCTCGTCAACACCCCGATCGGCAAGCTCGTCACCAAACAGGTCGGGCTGCCCCAAGCCCCGCGGCTGGAACGCTACGAGCCCCACCAGCCCGTGATCAGCGGGCCGGTACTGTTCGCCGCGCCGGGGGGCCGGCTGGCCAAGTCGGTGGCCCAGATCCTCAAGGCGATCGACGCCGAGGTGTCCACCCCGATGGACGACGATCTCCGCACGGCGGCGGCGCAGGCCAAGCTCGATGCCGGGATCTTCAACCCCGACGCCGCGTCCGCCGACGAGCGATTCAAGGCGCTCGTGTTCGACGCCACCGGCATCGCATCCAGCGACGAGCTGCAGCGGGCGTGGGCGTTCTTCGGACCCTCGATCCGTCGGGTGGGCGCCAGTGGGCGAGTGATCGTGCTCGGCACCGCGCCGCCGGACGCCGGGGCGCCGGAGGCCGCGATCGCCCAGCGCGCCCTCGAGGGGCTCGTCCGCGCGATCGGCAAGGAGGTCCGCAAGGGCGCGACCGCGCAGCTCATCTACGTCAAGCCCAAGGCGGAGAACCAGCTCGAATCGACGCTGCGGTTCTTCCTGTCGCCGAAATCGGCGTTCGTCTCCGGCCAGGTGGTCCGGGTCGGGCCCGGCGTTGCGCGCACCGGCACGGTGGACTGGGCGGCCCCGCTCGCCGGCAAGGTCGCGCTGGTGACCGGAGCGGCGCGGGGGATCAGTGCCGCCGTCGCCGAGGTCCTCGCTCGCGACGGGGCCCACGTGATCGGCGTCGACGTCGCTCCGATGGCCGCCGAGCTCGCCGCGGTCACCGGGCGCATCGGCGGCTCGTCGTTGACCGCCGACATCACCGCCGACGACTCGCCGGCGACGATCGCGTCCCACCTGCTCGACCAGCACGGCGGGGTCGACGTGGTCGTCCACAACGCGGGCATCACTCGGGACAAGACGCTTCACCGGATGATAGAGGATCAGTGGAGCCAGGTGATCGGCATCAACCTCACCGCTCCCCAGCGCATCGACCGCGAGCTGTTCGGGCGCGACGCGGTTCGCCGCAACGGCCGGATCGTCAGCGTCTCCTCGATCAGCGGGATCGCCGGCAACGCCGGACAGACCAACTACTCGACGTCGAAGGCCGGCGTGATCGGCTTCGTCGAGGCCTGGGCGCCCGCGCTAACCAAGCGCGGCGTCACCATCAACGCGGTCGCCCCCGGGTTTATCGAGACGAGGATGACGGCGGCGATGCCGATCGCCATCCGCGAAGCGGGACGGCGCATGAACAGCGTCTCCCAGGGCGGCCTGCCGGTCGACGTCGCCGAGACGATCGCCTGGTTCGCCAGCCCGGGGTCGGCGGGCGTGACCGGCAACATCGTCCGCGTCTGCGGGCAGAGCCTGCTCGGCGCCTGAGTGATGGCTGACCGAGAGCTCACCGGATCGCCCTCGATGGTGGCGCTGTTCGCCAAGGCGGGCGCGGCGCTGGTGGGTGGGTCTGTTATCTCGCGCGTGCCGTTCATCGGCGGGGGCGGGGGCGGCGGAGAGATGCCCGACCAGGCACTCATCCGGACCGGCGTCGTGGTCGATCGCCACCGCCTGACCGCCTATGACCGCGTCTGCCGGTTCGGCCTGTCCGACGCCCTGCCGCCCACATACCCCCACATGGTCGCCTTCCCGATGCACCTGGCGCTGATGACCAGCGGCCGCTTTCCGGTGCCGGCGATCGGCCTCGTCCACATCGCCAACCGCATCACCGTGCACCGCCCGATCCAGGCCGCGGAGCCGTTGTCGCTCCGGGTGTGGGCGACACCGCTGAGGCCCCACCCGCGAGGGCGGCAGTTCGACATCCGCACCGAGGCCCGGATCGGCGATGAGCTGGTCTGGGAGGAGGTGAGCACCAACCTCAGCCGCGGACGCGGTACGGACGGCGCGCCCGGAACCGAGGCGCCGCCGTCCACCGCCGGGCTCCCGGTGGCCGCGACCTGGAAGCTGCGCGGCGATCTCGGCCGCCGCTACGGGGCGGTGTCCGGTGACCTCAACCCGATTCACGTCCACCCCCTGAGCGCGCGGCTGTTCGGCTTCCCGGCCGCCATCGCCCACGGGATGTGGACCAAGGCCCGCTGCCTGGCGGCGCTCGGCCGC
>DATCFW010000367.1:0-5095 GCA_036509295.1 Solirubrobacteraceae bacterium
GCGAGGATCGAGGGGGCGTGATCGGCCAACGGAGGCTGATCGACGGGAAAGCCGACGGTGTGGAACGAGCTGGTGCCGTAGAAGCGGTGCTGGTGCCAGGTTCCCGCGGGCAGCCAGACCGCTCGATCGGCGGAGGCGACCCAGCTGCCGGCGGAGGTCTGCACCGCCAGCACGCCGGTGCTGACGTAGACGAGCTGGTGGTCGTCGTGGCGATGGCGATCGATCGTGTCGCCACCGACGCGATGCTGGACGCCGGTGGAGCGACCGGCTGGTGGCGGATTATCGACACTCATTGGCAGAATAGTGGAAGTCGGCCGCACCGGGTCGGATTACCGTCCCCGGTGTGAGCCCCGCAGATCCCATCGCCACCACCGGCGACCGCACGGCGTCACGACACGACCCCGGTGGAGCAGACGCACGTTCGGACTGGCAGCGGATGCAGGTGTGGGCCAGCGCTCACGCGATCGACGACCTCTACCAGGGCCTCGTCCCTGCGGCAGTGCCGTACTTCGTGCTCGAGCGCCACTACAGCTATGCGGCCGCCTCGGGTCTCGCGCTGGCGGCCACGCTGGGCAGCGCGTTCCCACAGCTGCTGATCGGATTACTCGCGGATCGCCACCCCCTGCGCTGGATGTCACCCCTCGGCCTGGTGCTCGCCGGCACCGGCGCGGGCCTTGCGGGGCTCGTCGGCCCGTACCCGCTCGTGTTCGCACTGCTGCTGCTCTCCGGATTCGGGGTGGCGATGTTCCATCCGCCGGCCGGCCGTGACGCCCGGCGCGAAGCGCGACACAGCGCCACCGCGATGAGCTACTTCGCCGCCGGCGGCAGCACCGGGTTCTTCCTCGCCCCGGCGCTGGCGACCCCCGCGCTCGATGCCTGGGGCCTGCACGCCACCGTGCTGTTCATCCCGCCGGCCGTCCTCATGGGCTTCGTGCTGCTGCGACACCAGCGCCGGACGATCATCCCGGGACCTCAGGCCACCCAGACGGCGGGGGTCGATTGCCGGGGCATGTTCGCGCTGCTGACCTGCGTCGAGGTCGTCCGCTCGTCCGTCTCGTTCGGGGTCAACACGTTCGTCTCGCTCTACTGGATCCGGCATCTCGGCGCCTCCAGCGCGCTCGGCGGCACCGCACTGACGCTCGAGCTCGCGGGGGGCGTTCTCGGCACGCTCACCGGCGGTCGGATCGGCGACCGCCTCGGACTCGTCCGGACCGTGCAACTCGGCAACGTCCTGCTGATTCCCGCGTTCGTCGCGCTGCTGCTCTGCCACAACAAGTACGGCGCCCTGCCGCTCATCCTGCTCGTCGGCCTGGTCACCAACATCCCCTTCGCGGTGCTCATCAAGCTCGGCCAGGACTACCTCCCCAGCCGACCCGGCACCGCTGCGGGCGTCACCCTCGGCCTCGCCGTCAGCGCCGGCGGCCTCTTCCAACCGGTCCTCGGCGTCATCGCCGACCACCACGGACCCCAAGGCGCGTTCACCGTCTTGGCCCTCATCCCCCTCATCGCCATCGCGCTCGCACTGAAGCTCAAGGAACCCGGGAGCCCCCATGCTTGACGTGCACACTCAGGGGCGACAATCCGGCAACGCGGGCGTACGCGAGGACGCCGGACCGGGCGAGCGACACCCGGGCCCAGTGGTCGCGTCCGCACTCGCGGACAGCGCCACCAGGGGCCCCGGCGCTACGTGGTCAGTAGTAGTGGCGGCGCCCTCCGACGGCGCGCCCCATGGAGCCCATCGCAACGAGGACTAGTCCCACCACCAGCAGAATGATCCCAATGGTCAACAGGATCGGCACGCTGGCGATGAGTCCGATAATCAGCAAAACAATTCCCAAGGCAATCATGTAGTTCCCTACCTCCGCTAGTGGCCGCGGTACGGGTGAAGCCCCCACGGCCCAGGTGGCTCCGAACCAATTGTTCCCGCTGTCATCAATTCCAAGCACCAGCCGTCCCGATCGGTTTCGCGTGACGCCGGCCAGTGCGCCGCGGTAGGTACTCGCGCCGTGACCGAGCCGCTGCCACTGTCGGCGCTTCTGTCCCAGGCGCTGGTGGCGTTCACGATCGAGCTCGACAACGCGTTCGAGCAGCAGATGCCGGTGTGGACGACCGACTTCGGCGGCAAGCAGCCCGGCGGGGTGTGGGCCACCTCGCTGCGGCAATGGTCGAACTTCATGCGGCTCGTCGATGCCAACGGAGTCACCGTCGCCGAGCTGCAGCGGCGGGCACGGGCCAAGCCGGCGCTGGACGGCATGCGGCGCTGGCGTACGTGACGGTCGAGCCCGACCCGCAGGACAGCCGGACGCGCGTCCCCGAGCGAGACCTGATCGTCCGACCAAGGCCGGCGTCCGCGCGCAAGAGGCGTGGTGCCCGCTTCCCGGCGCGATCGAGGATCGCTGGCGCGAGCACTTCGGCGCTGGATCGATGGACAATGCCGGAGGAGACCGATGACAGCATTCCCGAGCACGGAGGACGAGCGACCCGTCCAGAGTGCCGTCGAGCACCTCGTGCGTGATGAACCTCGAGCGCAAGAAGTTCCTCAAGATGGCCAGCAAGCCGATTGGCGCCGCCGCCGCCGCGAGCTCTTTCGCAGCGTTCGTTGCCGCCTGCGGTAGCTCATCGAGCAGCCCCAGCGCAAGCCACAGCGCCGGCGATCTGAAGATCGTCAACTACGCGCTGACGCTGGAGTACCTCGAGTCGCAGTTCTACGCCAAGGTTCTCAAGCGCCACCTGTTTCACGGCAAGGACCTGTCCGTCATCAAGCGCTTCGGCGCCGAGGAACATCAGCATGTCGCCGCTCTGCACAAGCTGGCCAGCGGCTTGGGCAAACCGGCCGCGAAGCCCAAGGGTAAGTTCCCAGTCAAGAATGCCGCGCAGGTGACCAAGCTGGCCGCCGCCGTCGAGAACCTCGGTGCCGCTGCCTATCTCGGTCAGGCGGGGCACATCCACAGCAAGGCGATCCTCGCGGCGGCGCTGGCCATCCACAGCATCGAGGCCCGCCACGCCGCCACGCTGAACCTGCTGCTCAAGAAGAGCCCGACACCGAACGGCGCCTTTGCCAAGCCGGCGAGCATGCACGAGGTCCTCAAGACCGTCAAGCCGTTCATCGCTTAGCGCGGTTTCCGTCAGCCAGACCCGAGCCGCTCATCCTTCACCGTGCCTGCGGATCCTCCTGATTTGGCGCTCGCGACCTCTCGTCAGGCGCCACGGCCATCGCAGAAAACCGAGCCGGCCACGGTGTGAAGTCGCGGCCGGCCCGAACTACGCAGGCGAACCCGAGTGACTGGGCCCAACCTGAGGGAGCGATCGTACTCGGCGTGCTCCGTCACGGAACCACAGCCTCTGTGCGAGTAGGGTGAAGGGATCGATATCGAGACCCGTAGACCGCGCAGGACGGCGGTCCAGCTCGCTAGAGCGGTGGACGACGGACGTGGCGTCGGCGCCGCGCTGCGCCACCTCGACGGCCACGGGTCCGAACCAGGCGCGGTCGGCGTGGCTGAAGCTCTGGCTCGGTTTCTGGTCGCCCGCTGTGACTCCCATCACGCGGGCTGGCGGGTCGTTCGTCAGGTGGTGGTTGACTCGGCCGCCGACGCACCGTGGGAGAAGTGCGCACGCCGGGCCGTCCCCCTGGTCGCCCACGATCTGCTGAGCCTTTCAAGACAGCGGGGACGTACGCAGCTCGTTCGTGCCCAACACATCGCCGCCCAGCGTCGCGCCGAGCAGATCGCCGACCACGTCGATCAGGCCACCCTCATCGCCGACCTGGGGCTGATCCAGTCGTCGGTCACCCCCGAGCGCTGGCAATCCACCCTCAGCGCAGCGGTGAGAGCCCGGTCTCGCGAACAGGTCGCTCAAGCGCTCGACCTGTCGCTCAACGCGTGAGCGGATTTCGGGCGGTATTTGCGCGCGCTCCGGTGTCGCACTCGCGCCCACTCTTTTCTGGCTGATCCACGGTGCAGCACACGACTTTGCGTAGGCTGCCCGCCATGCCCAACTTCGGTGATTTCCAGCTCGAGATCTATCTAGAGGGCTTGCGGGGGGTTCTCCCCGGCCTGCCCGTCACCTATCCCGAGCTGGAGCGGCGGGCTCAGTGCGCCCTGGATTCGTCGATCGTGTCCTATGTCGCCGGCGGTGCGGGGGACGAGAGCACCCAGAACGCGAACGTCACGGCCTTCGACCGCTGGGGCCTGATCCCCCGAATGCTCGTCGGGGGCGCCGCCCGCGATCTGTCAGTGCAGTTCTGCGGCCTGGAACTGTCAACGCCACTCCTGATGGCTCCGATCGGGGTGATCGGCCTGTGCTCCCAAGACGGTCACGGCGACCTCGCCACGGCCCGGGCGGCGGCGGCCACCGGCGTTCCGATGGTCACCTCGACGCTCTCGGTGGATCCGCTGGAAGACATCGCCGCCCAGTTCGGAGACACCCCTGGTCTCTTTCAGCTCTACACCCCCAAGGACCGCGACCTCGCCGCGAGCTTCGTCGCACGAGCGGAGACGGCGGGCTTCGCCGGGCTGGTGGTGACGCTGGACACATGGACGCTCGGCTGGCGGCCACGCGATCTGTCCATCGCCAGCTTCCCCCAGCTCGCCGGCCACTGCCTGGCCAACTACTTCACCGACCCCGTCTTTCGTGATCAGCTCGAGGTGTCGCCCGAGGAGGACGTGCGGGCCGCGGCGATGCACTGGGCCGGCCTGTTTGGCAATCCGACCCTCACCTGGGATGACCTGCCATGGCTACGGTCGCTGACCTCGCTGCCGCTGATCCTCAAAGGCATCTGTCACCCCGAGGACGTCCGCCGCGCGATCGACGGCGGCGCGGACGGCATCTACTGCTCGACCCACGGTGGCCGGCAAGCCAACGGCGGCATCGGCGCGCTCGAGCTGCTGCCAGCCGTGGTCGACGCGGCCGGCGACGTCCCGGTGCTGTTTGACTCGGGTGTGCGCTCGGGTGACCACATCGTCAAAGCGCTCGCCCTGGGCGCCACTGCCGTCGGCATCGGCCGTCCGTACGCATGGGGACTGGCTTTGGCCGGGGAGCAGGGCATCGCACACGTGCTGCGCTGTCTGCTGGCTGAAGCGGACCTGCTGATGGCCGT
>DATCFW010000368.1:0-27755 GCA_036509295.1 Solirubrobacteraceae bacterium
ACAACTACTGGCTGATCTGTCCGCGCGGCTACCTCCTGGACGGATACGGCAGAATCTGCCCCGGCCCGGGCGACGGCAGCGCCTGCGCGAGCTGTGTGGCGAGCCCGGATACCGACGGGCACCGTCGCCGACTCACCGAGATTCGGTCCCGAGCGCATGCCGGTCTGACCTCGGTCCTGGCCGTCTCGGATGCGGTCCGCCGAACCCTGCTGGGCTCGGGCTACGCGCCGGAGCTGGTCGACGTGGTCCGCCAGGCGATGCCGCATGACAGCGCGATCTGGGAGCAGGTCGGCCGCGATCGCCGCCCCGGCCGCCAGGGCGAGACGCTCACTGTCGCCTTCCTCGGCTCGGCTTATCCGCACAAGGGCCCGCAACTGCTGGTCCAAGCCGCGCAGCTGACCCAGGCTAAGCTTGACATCAGAATCCTGGGCGAGATACCCGATGCCTTCGCGGCTCATCTCAGAGCGCTCGACCGACGACGCGTCGTCACGCTGGGGGGCGCGTTCGCCCCGCATCAGATCGGTGAGCTGCTCCGCAACGTCGACGTGGTGACGTTGCCCTCGATGTGGTGGGACTGCGCCCCGCTGGCCGCTGCCGAGTGCCTGGCGGCCCGGACCCCGCTGGTAGTGCCCCGCCTCGCTGGCCTCGCCGAGGCCGTGCGCGACGGTATCGATGGCTTGGTCTTCAACGCGCTCGACGCCGGCGATCTGGCCCGGGTGCTCGATCGCCTCGCGCTGGGAGACGGACTGCTGGAGCGCCTGCAGGCGGGGATCGCACCGCCGCGAGCGTTCACCGACTACGTCGATCAGCTGGAGGAGTATTACTCCGGCGGCCGGCCTGGTCGGGTGCGAGAGGAGCTGGATGCCGCCTCCGTGGCGGTGTGCTGGAAGGGCGACCACGGGCAGTCGACCAGCCTGTCCATCGTCAACGACAACGTGACGGCCCGCCTGCCCGGTCCGGTGCAGCGTGTGGCCAGCGCGGACCGCGCCCCTGCCGATCCGCCGCTCCCCCACGCGGCCGCCGTCGAAGTTCGCCACCAGTGGCCGCCGGATCTGACCGTGCCGCCGTCGGGTGCGCTGGCGGTGATCGTGCCCTGGGAGTTCGGCGCGGTCCCGCGTGACTGGCTGGAGGCGATGCACCGCAACGCCGACGAGCTGTGGGTGCCGAGCGAGTACGTACGGCAGATGTACGTCGCCGGGGGTCTGCCCGCCGATCGCGTCCACGCGATTGCCAACGGCGTCGACCTGGACCTGTTCACTGCCGACGGTCCGGTGCGAACGCTCCCGGAAAGCGTCAGCGACGAGACTCGCTTCCTGTTCGTCGGGGGACTGATCTGGCGCAAGGGCCCCGACATCCTCCTGGAAGCCTTCAAGCGGGCCTTCCCGGGCCGTGCGGACGTCACGCTCGTAATCAAGGATTTCGGCGCCGACAGCGTCTATCGTGACGCCGACCGTACCGTCTTCCGCGAGTGGGCCGACTCAGGGTCACTTCCGCGAATCGAGCTGTTGGGAGGCGATCTGCCGGCCGCCGAGCTCGCGGCGCTGTACCGCTCCTGCGACGTGCTGGTGCATCCCTACCGCGGTGAGGGATTCGGGATGCCGGTGCTGGAAGCGATGGCCTGCGGGCTGCCGGTGATCGTCACCGGCGGTGGCCCCACCGATGAATTCTGTCCTCCGGAAGCCGGCTGGCGGATTGCTTCCACGCGCTCGTACTTCCCGTCCGACCGCATCGGGACGTTTCTCACCGAGGGGCGGCCATGGGTGCTCGAGCCCGATCTAGAGCACTTGACTGAGCTTCTCCAGCTGGCGCAGGCCGACCCGGTTCAGCGCCGTGCCCGAGGCCGCGCCGGCCGGAGCGCCGCCGCCGGACTCACCTGGGACGCGGTCGCCGCTCATTACGCGAGCCGGATCACCGTGTTGGCGGCCCGACGACCGCTGCACTCCCGCGCCTGCGACGCGCCCTTCCCGTTTAGCGAGGACGTGCAGGTGCGCCTACTCGCCACTCCGGCCTGGCGCGGCCATGATCGACTCTCGGAGCTGCTGCGCGAGTGGTGCGACGCCACCACAGCGGCGACCAGCGCCTGCCTGTACCTGCTGGCCGACCCGACGATCGCGGGATCGCCCGAGGAGCTCGAGGCGTTCGTCGTGGCTGCTGCCGAGCGCTCGGGAGCAGACCTCGAGGGCTGCGCTGACATCAACGTGCTCATGGAGCCGGCACAGGCCGGACGTGACGAGCGACTCCACGCGTCAGTGGACGCCTACGCGCCGCTTCATCCGGCCTGCTCGGGCCATCTGCGGCTGGCCGCGCAGGCCAGACGGCCGGTGTGCGCGCTCGGCACCGGGGACGTCAAACGTCTCGTCACCGCGCGAGTGCAGGATCACCCGTAGGACACTGTCGCAGGGTGTTCTGATCTGAGGACTGCCGGCGAGCCCGCGCTCAGCCGACGACCTGCTGGTACAGCGACGGCAGATCGGGATAGCCGCTGGACGCCCAGCCCGAGCTCTGCAGCGCTGAGATCTGGGTGCCCGGCGGCTGGCCGGCGGTGGCCACGATCGCCTGGATGCCGGCGCTGGCCGTGCCATACCCGGGGATCGTGTTCTGGCCCTTGAGCCAGCCGGCGGTCGCATCGGCCGCCGTCACCGGATTGCTCCAGACGGAGTCGGCCGAGCCGTAGGTGCCGCTGTCCGTGTAGCCGATGTTCAGCCAGTCGTTGTTGCCGGCGCTCTGGCGCGATGTGGCGGCGCCGCCCGACTCCTCGGCCAGCAGCCACGACGAGACGACGCCTGGATCCAGCCCGGTGTCCGACGCCAGCTGCGAGGCGAACTGTTGCTGGCCGGAAGTCAGCATCGTGCCGGCACTGCTCGGTAGGGCCGCGCTCGTCCCCGATGTGGCGCTGGAGCCGCTGATCGCGTTGCTCAGCGCGGAGGAGAACGTCATCGACGCCGTGCCCGCCGGCGCGCTGGCCGCGGTGGTGGTGGCGGTGGATGACGGCGATGGGGGGGTGAAGGCCGTCTGCAGGCCGGAGATCTCGGAGGTGATCTGCGAGATCCGGGAGGCGACGTCGATGTAGCTCATCTTCTCACCGGGTCATCGACTGAAGTTCTGGCGGCTTGAGCCGATTAAATGAAGAAGGCGGGCATGCCGAAGCACGCCCGCCTCCCTCGAACCGTTCCCTCGATGGATCGGATCTGATGTAGCCTCGCGGGGATTGCGACCTGGGGTGAGCGCGAGGCGGTTGTTCTCGCGGCGGACAGCCGAGCTGCCGCAGACGAGCTTGGGTCGCCGGTTGGGGATGTCGCCGCACACGGCGCCGTCTCACCCGACGAAAGTTTTTACTTCGCCGGCGCGGGCGGCGCCAGCGGCGCCGCCCGGCCAGACGAAGGACCGACTAGCCCAGAAGCTTCAGGATCAGCTGGGGCTGCGCGTTGGCCTGAGCCAACATCGACGTCCCCGCCTGCTCCAGGATCTGCTGCTGAGTCATGTTGGTCATCTCCTGAGCCATGTTGACGTCCTTGATCTGGCTGTTGGACGCCGACAGGTTCTGCTCGGTCGAAGAGATCGAGTCAGAGGTGTACTGGAGGCGGTTCTGCACCGCGCCCAGCGTGGCCGCCATACTGGAGATGTTGTTGATGGCGTTGGTGAGGCTGGTCAGAGCCGTGCCCTGCGACAGGTCGATGACCGTGCCGCCGGTCCCGGCGCTGCTCCAGCTGTACATGCCCAGACCGCTCGAGCCCTCAACGCTTGAGAACGTCGCGGTCAGGGTGTCGCCGCCGTTGGCGCCGACCTGGAACGTCACGGTGCCGGATCCGCCGGCGGAGCCGTTCAGCAGGTTGATGCCGTTGAAGTTCGACGACCCTTGCTGCCGGTCGATCTCCTGGGTGAGCTGGTTGACTTCGGACTGGATGTCCGACTGGTCAGTGCTCGAGTTCGAACCGTTGTTGTACTGCACACCCAGCTCGTAGACACGCTGGAGCATGTTCTGCACGTTGGTGAGCGAGCTGGACGCCGTCTGCACCATCGAGACGGCATCGCTGGTGTTCATGCTGGCCTGGTTCAGACCGTTGACCTGCGAGGTGAGACCCTCGGAGATCGCGTATCCGGCGGCGTCGTCGGCAGCGGTGTTGATGCGCAGGCCCGAGGACAGGCGCTCCATCGAAGTTGCGACGGCGTTGGATGAGTTCAGCAGGTTCTGCTGAACATTCATTGCCGAAACGTTGGTCAGAATGGAAAGGGACATTTAAGACACCTCCATGGTGTGGTCGTTTGATTGTCCCCCGGCTGCTCCTTGCGGCCGGTCACTCACGGTTATCGACGGTGCAGGCGATGACTTGAGAGCTGTCCACGGGATCTGGACACATCCGGGACGCGCGCTCGGAATGGACTCGCGGACGGGCGAAACGAGTGGACCCGTCCGTGGCCCCCAGCCGCCACGTTCGGGCGGTATCCGCGCGGGCGCGGGTACCGATCAGACGGTCAGATCGATGTGCGGACGGCCGTCGTCATCGTCGCCGTCCGGCGGATCGCGATCGGGGTCGTCGCCGGCCTCGGAGTCCTGCTGGCGGCGGCGCTCGCGCTGCGCCGTCTCACGGCGACGCTGCTCGGCCGGCTGCTGCCCGACCCGGCCGATGGCCGGGGGCCGGGTGACCGGCGGAAGGGCTGGCGCCTGCGGAACGATCGGATGAATCGGATCCATGGCGAGCCCTCACTCATTCGCCGTCGGTGCCGGGCTTTCCTGCATCGTCGCCGGCGGCCGGGGGGTCCGGGGCCTCGTCCGGGTACTCGATGGTGGCCCGGCCGGCCTCGTAGGCGGCCTTGAACTCGGCCAGGACGAGATGGCGCCAGACGGTGACGGCGCAGGCCCAGGCAACGAGATAGCCGGCGATGCCGACCGCCAGGGCGCGCTCGCCGACCTGGGCGGCGGGGACGCCGGCCTTGTGGGAGATGTAGGCGGCAAGAGCGAAGCCGCCGAGGCCGCCGAAGCCCTTGGCCCGCTTGACCGCCGCCGCCGCGCGAGGGTGATCGGCGACGCTGATCGCCCGGGAGGCGCTGTCGCCGCCCTTCTTGCCCTTCTTGCCCTTCTTGCCCTTGCCCTTGTCCTTGCCGCCCTTCTTGGCGGCGTTCTTGTCGCTCTTGGCCATTGGAAGCTCCTAGCTACTGGTCCACTACTAGATGAAGTCGCCGCGGGTTCGAGCCCGAGCGGTGCGCATGCACTCGAACACGAATCGGATCAGTCGCTGCCGGTCGTACTTATCGATCTGTTGAAAGACGAGCGCCCGCTTCCCGTCCTCTCGGATGCGGAGCACGCGGGCCTCGCCCTGGACCGGTAGGCCGCCGTCGCCCAGCGCCATCGAGAAGCGGACGATCTGCGCGGTCTCGAGCGTGTCGGCGCCCGCCAGCAGCATGCCCCCGCCGCTGAGATCGACGGTGTGGACGCGCCGCTCGCCGTCGTCGTCGGAGGTCAGGGTGACCGCCTGGGGGGTGGTGACGCGCACGAACGAGCGCCGCTGCGTGACCGCGGCATCGCCGTGCGCTCGGAACCGGATCAGGCTCCGATCCTCGAACACGGCCTCGCCGTGGAGCCGAACGACGCCGCGGATGGATGTGTACTCGAGCTCCGCGGACGCCAGCGGCTCGGACTGCTCGTGCTCGTTGGTGTCGACGAGCACGACGAGGACCACCTCGTGGCCGCGTTCGAAGGTGCGCACCGGAAGCTCCTCGCCCGTGGGCGTGGTCAGCTTCCCCTGCCCGCTGCCCGGTAGGGGCAAGACGTTGCTGGGGGCGGCGGGGATGTCGATCTGCTCGGTCATCGCATCAACTGGGCGGCGATCTGCTCAGAATCGGCAGGCGCGACGGCATGCTCGAGGTCCAATCCGGTGTGCGTGTAGCTCAGGGGGATGCCGGTCAGCATGGACAGTTCGACGATCACGCCGAGCTGGTCGGTCTCGTCGACATGGGTCGCCACCAGGCCGGTGAGGTCGAACGCGGAGAAGCCGTCGATCAGCTTGGCGCCGGCCGGCGAGCTGAGGGTGGCCGGCACGGCCAGGTAGGTGCCGTCGAGGCCGAAGCTGTGCAGCGCCTCGGCGATCACATCGATCGTGGAGTCGTCACCCGGGGTGACGGCAGCGGTGTCGATGATCACCAGGCCGCGCTCGCGGGCGGAGGTGACGGCGCGCGCCGTGGCCTTGGTGCGCATCGCCGGGATCACGTTGACCGCCTCGCCGTGCAACAGCTCGCCCAGCTCGTCCTCGCGCCCCGGCGCTCCCAGGCGGGCGACGCTGACGACGGTGCCGGCCCGGGCGTGAGCAGCCGCCAGGGCGGCCACGCAACGGGTCTTGCCCGAGCCACCGGCGCCGACAATGGCGACCGCCCCGTGCTCCAGGGGAAGTCCGCGTGGTCTGGGCAGGGCGGCGGCAATCGTCGCCCGGACGTCGTCGGCGAGCTCGCCGCTGGTGCTGAACGGGCCACGCTGCGAGATGGTGGCGCTCACGAGCGCTGCCGCGCGGCTGGCGCTGAGACCACACGCGACCAGTCGGCGCTCGAGCTCGGCGTCGCGCCGGTGCTCCCGGTGGCGGGCCCGGGCCTGCTCGTCGGCCTCGATCGCGGCCGCGGGGTCGGGCTCGGCGGGCGTCGCCGGCTGATGGGCGGCCAGTGACTGCGGGTACCCGGGCGGAGACTGCGGATAGGCGGGCGGGCCCGACTGGAACGCCGCCGGATTGGCGAGGCGGGCGGCGACAAGCGCCTGGTATTCGAGCTCGTGGCGCTCGTTGGCGGCGACGGTCGCATCGAGTGCCGCCCGGAGCATGCGCTCGGCGGCGGGAAGGATCCCGGCGCGGCGACGCACGCCACGCGCGAGATAGTGGGCGGAGGGGACGGGAGCGGGCACCGGCGGCGGGATCGGCACCGGCACCGGCACCGGCACCGCGACTGGCGTCGGGGCCGCGGACGTGGCCGCCTCCGGGGCCGCCGGTTCCGACGCGGACGCCTCCGGCGCGGGCGGCTCCGGCGCGACCAGCGGCGGTGCGGGTGGCTCCGACGCGGACGCCTCCGGCGCGGGCGGGTCTGGCGCGACCAGCGGCGGTGCGGTCAGCTGCGGTGCTGGTGGCTGCGGTGCCGCCGGCTGCAGCGCGGGCGCCGGCCGGATGGCGGCGGGACGGTTGAACTGCGGCATGGGGGCGCCGGTGCGTGACGGTGGCACGGGCTCGGCGCTGGCCGGCGCTGGCGCGGAAGCGGCGTCCTGCTCGGCGATCGCCAGCCACGGCGCGGGGGTGAGCGGCTCACGGGCCGGCGACTCGTCGGTGGGCGGCTCGAACGCCACGGTCGCCTGCTCCGCCGCCTCGGGCTCTGTGGACGGCTCGGGTTCCGCCGTCGGCTCGGATTCCGCCGTCGGCTCTGGTTCCGCCGCCGGCTCGGGCTCGGACTGCGCCACGATTTCCGGCTCCACTACCGGCTCGGGCTCGGGCTGCGCGGCCGGCTCGGGTTCCGCCGCGGCGGCCGGCTCGGGCTCCTCGAGCTCGTCGAAGGGGATGTAGGACGGCGCGACCGGCGCCGCGGGCTCCGGCTCCGGCTCGGGCTCGGGCTCGGCGGCCAGGATCTGCTCGGTGCTGAAGGTCGCCTCCTCGAGGCGAGCGGCAAACGACGCCTCGTCGAGAAACGGGGCGGGCGGTAGCGCCGCCGCCGGCTCGGGCTCGACCGCAATCGGCTCGGGCTCGGGCTCGGGCTCGGGCTCAACGGCGATCGGGGTATCCGCGAGCTGCTCGGCGTCGGGCCCGTCCTCGTAGTCCTCGTAGTCGTCGTACTCCTCCTCATCGAGGTCGTCGGCATAGATGCTCACCCGCGGAGCGGCCTGAGCGTCGATCTCGACGCAGCGCTGGGCGAAGAAGCCGCCGATGCCCCCGGTGAGTCCCTCGCGCTCCCGCAGGATGATCGCGTCAGGCCCGAGCTCGGCTCGGATCCGCGGGATCAGCTCTTCGATCGTGCGCCCCCGGTAGGTGCGGACCCCGTCGGGATCGATATCCCGCCCATCCGACGACGACGAGAACTGATCGCTCACGCGCTGATCACCCCGATCGTCTCGACGCTGATGCCGTTGGAGATCTCGTTGTAAGAGCACACCGCGAGCTGGGGCACCGCCGACTCCACGAGGCGGCGCAGGTGGCGGCGTACGCGCGCCGAGCACAGCAGCACCGGCCGCATCCCGCCGCGCGCGGCGGCGTGCTCGGACTGGCTGCGGACCGCTCCGAGCAGCGCCTGCGCCCGTGCCGGGTCCAGCGCCAGGTACTCGCCGTCGGTGGTCTGGGTGATCGATGTCGCCACTTCTTGCTCAATCGCCGGATCGAGTGTTATCGCGCGCAGGGTTAGGTCGGCACCGAGGTGGGGGGCGGTGATCGCGCGGCCCAGGGCCTGGCGCGCGTACTCGGCCAGGAGCCCGGTGTCGCGCGTGATCCGCGCCTTGTCACCTACTGCTTCGACGATAGCGCCCAGATCCCTGATCGACACACCCTCTGACAACAACGTTTGCAGCACGCGCTGGATCTCCCCGAGCGACAGGATGTCGGGCACGACCTCGTTGACGACGGCCTCGTTGGACTCCTTGAGCTGATCAAGCAGCTGGCGCACGTCCTGACGAGTGAGCAGCTGAGCGGCGTGGATACGGATCGTTTCCGTCAAATGGGTGACGATCACCGACTCGGCGTCGACGACCGTGTAACCGAGCGCTTCGGCCTCCGAGTGCTGCGCGTCGGCGATCCACACCGCCGGCAGCCCGAAGGCGGGCTCGGTGGTCGGGATGCCGGACAGGTTGCCGACGGCGTCGCCGGGATCCATCGCCAGCTTGTGGCCGGCCATCACCCGGCCACGAGCCACCTCGGTGCCGCGCACCTTGCATACGTACTCGTGCGAGTCGAGGTCCACCTCGTCGTGAATGCGTACCGGCGGGATGACCATGCCGAGCTCGCCGGCGATCTGACGCCGGATGAGCGAGATCCGCCGCACCAGGGTTCCGCCGGAGCCGCGGTCCACCAGGGGCACCAGTCCGAAGCCGATGCCGAGCTCGAGCGGATCGATCGGCAGCTCCTTCATCACCTCGTCGTGCGGGGCCGCCTTGGTCTCCTCCTTGGCGGCGGGAAGTGCCGACATGGCCTCCGGGGCCGTGAGCCCCTCCAGCCCGTTCTTGCGCAGCGACCAGCCGATGGCGAACAGCACGCCGCCGATGAACATGAACGGCAGCATCGGCAGACCCGGCACCACGGAGAAGGCGAGGCACGCGGCGCCCGCCACCAGCGGCGCCTTGCGCTGGCCGAGGATCTGGGTCGCGATCTCGGAGCCGAGGTCGGTCTTGGAGCCCGAGCGGGTGACGATGATGCCGGTCGCCACCGAGATGAGCAGCGCCGGGATCTGCGCCGCGAGACCGTCGCCGACGGTCAACAGCGAGTACTGATGCGTGGCCGCCCCGAACCCGAGGTGGTGCTGGAGCATGCCGACGACGATGCCGCCGATCAGGTTGATCGCGGTGATCACCACCGCCGCCATGGCATCGCCCTTGACGAACTTCGACGCGCCATCCATCGCGCCGTAGAAGTCCGCTTCTCGAGAAATTTCCAGTCGGCGCTCGCGCGCCTGCTCGTCGGTGATCAGGCCGGCGTTGAGGTCAGCGTCGATCGCCATCTGCTTGCCGGGCATCGCGTCCAGGGTGAACCGGGCCGACACCTCGGCGACGCGTCCGGCGCCGTTGGTGACGACGACGAACTGGATCACGATCAGGATCATGAAGATGACCAGGCCGACGACGACGTTGCCGCCGACGACGAACTGGCCGAAGTCCTTGACCACGCTGCCGGCGTCTCCGGTGGTGAGCACCAGGCGGGTCACCGACACGTTGATGGCCAGGCGGAACATCGTCGTCAGCAGCAGCAGGGTCGGGAACGCGGAGAACTCCAGCGCCTTGTTGATGTACATGGTCGCCACCACGATGGCCAGCGCGCCGGCGATGTTCATCGTGATGAACAGGTCCAGCAGCGCCGATGGCAGCGGGATGACCAGCATCGTGACCACCATCACGACGCCGACGGCCCCGAGCAGGTCCGAGTGCGACAGCATTTTGCGGATCGTGCGGTCCATTACGCGGCGAGCCTCTTCTTTCCGGCCATCTTGTAGACGAATGCCAACACCTGGGCCACCGCCGCGAACAGCTCGGCCGGGATCATCTGGTCGATCTCGACCATGGCGTGCAACGCCCGCGCCAGCGGCGGGTCAGGCACGATCGGCACGCCGTTCTCGGTGGCGAGCCGCCGGATGTGTGCGGCGATCAGGTTCTTGCCCTTGGCGACCACGATCGGCGCCGGGTGCTCTCCGTCGTAGCGCAGCGCCACCGCGTAGTGGGTCGGGTTGGTGACGACCACGTCGGCGCCGGGAACCGCGGCCATCATCCGGCGCCGGATGGCCTCCATCTGCTTGCGGCGGATGGCGGCCCGCACCTGGGGCGGGCTCTGCGTGCTCTTGAACTCCTCCTTGACCTCCTGCTTGGACATCTTCAGCGCCTTGGTGTGCGTCCGGCGCTGCCAGAGGAAATCGACGATTCCGATGAGCACGTACACGATCACGACGCGCTCGATGATCGACATCGCGTTCGAGCTCATCAGGCTGCCCAGTGCCAGCGGCGTGGTGCCGACGCCCGCGCTCAGGTTGGTGAGCATCGGAACCAGCGTCATCGCCGCCACGCCGCCGATCACGCCGACCTTGGAGAGCACCCGGGCAGTCTGCGCGCCGACCTGCTTGCCGAACACGTTCTTGAAGCCGGTGGCGGGATTGATCTTCTTGAAGTCGGGCTTGAGCGGGGTGAAGCTGGGCCGGAAGCCGACCTGGCCGACGTTGACCAGGAGCCCCCCGGCGAGGCACAGGGCGGCGATCGGCGCGACCGTCACCTCCATCGCGTGCTCCATCATCCCGAGGAGGCCGTGCAGCCCGGCGGCGGTGATGATCACGTGGGGCTTGGCGATCAAGGCGAACGCCGCTGTCATCGTGCCGGCAACGCTGGAGACGATCTTCGGGCCGATGAAGGAGAGCCCGATCAGGCCCATCCCCAGCACGACGACGTTGTTGAGCTCCGTGCTCTTGGCGACCTGACCCTTCTTGCGCGCCTCTCCGGCGCGCTTGGGAGTTGCTTTCTCTGTCTTGTCGTCGGCGGGCATGCTCAGATCGTCTGCAGGGCGGTCGTGACCGCGTTGGAGAGCTGATTGCTCATGAGGCTGCTGATGAACGGCAGCGAAGCGGCCACGATGAGCATCGCCACGCCGACCTTGACGGCGAAGCCGACGGCGAAGACGTTGAGCTGGGGGACGACCTTGGAGACCATGCCCAGGGTGATGTCGGTGATCAACATCGCCAGCAGCGCCGGCGCGGCGATCTCGATCGCCGATACGAAGATCGAGCCGAACGCCGCCTCGACGCCCGTCGTCAGCGAGGCGATCGGCGCGGTCGCGGTCAGCGGCACGAGGTCGAACGTGCGGGCCAATCCGCGCAGCATCCAGGCATCGCCGCCGATCGCGATGAAGATCGCCAGTCCGACGAGGCTGTACACGTTGGTCAGCGTGCCGCCCGGGTTGCCGTTGACGGGATCGACCAGCGATCCATAGCTGAAGCCGGCGATCATGTCGGCGAGCCCGCCGGCGACCTCGACGGCGGCGAAGACGGCGCCCACCGCGTAGGCGAAGGCGAGCCCGACCAGCAGCTGCTCGATCAGCAGCCCGGCGACGGCGAACGGGGAGATGGGAATCTGGGCGCCGTGCACGGCGATCGGCGTCAGGCCGATGGCCAGCCCGACCGCCACGACCGCGCGGACTTGGCTCGGGACCATCTTGGAGCTGAACAGCGGCGCCAGCACGAACAGCGGACTGATCCGCGCGAGCACGAGGAAGAACCCCGTGACCTTGGCGCCCCCGATCGCATTGACCAGCGCGCTGAGCGTCGCCCCGTGCATCAGTTGATCAGCTGCGGGATCGACAGATAGAGGTTCTGCGTGTAATTGACCAGCTGCCCGAGCATCCACGGGCCGAGGATCACGATCAGTGCCGCCAGCCCGATGATCTTCGGGATGAACGAGAGGCTCTGCTCCTGGATGGAGGTGACCGCCTGGAACACGCTGACGACGAGGCCGATGACCAGGCCGACGAGCATCATCGGCCCGCCGATCTCGATCGCCAGGGTCATCGCCTGAGTGGCCAGGCTGACGACGGTGTCCTGATTCATGACGCGGTGCCCCTCAGCTCGTTAGTGGAAGCTCGCGATGAGCGAGTGCGTGATGAGGTCCCAGCCGTCGACCAGCACGAACAGCAGGATCTTGAACGGCAGCGAAATGAACGTCGGCGGCAGCATCATCATCCCGACGCTCATCAGGGTCGAGCTGATGATCAGGTCGATGATCAGGAACGGCAGGAAGATGAGGAATCCGATCTGGAAGGCCGTCTTGAGCTCGGACATGATGAAGGCGGGGATGAGCACGTAGGTCGGGAGCTGGGCGCGCGTCTGCGGCGTCTTGATGCGTGCCAGGCTGACGAACAGCGTCAGGTCCTGGCCCTGGACCTGGCGGAACATGAACTCCCGCAGGGGCTCCTCGGCGCGGGTGATCGCCGTGGACATCGGGATCTTGTGGTGCTCGAGCGGGACCCACGCGTCCTTCTTGATCGCGCTGATCGTCGGCGACATCACGAACAGGGTGAGAAACAGCGCGATCCCCACCAGCACCTGGTTGGGCGGGGTGGTGTTGGTGCCCATCGCCGAGCGGATGAACCCGAGCACGATCAGGATCCGGGTGAAGCCGGTGACGGTGAACAGGATCGCCGGGATCAGTGACAGCCCGCCGACGAGGACGAGGATCTGAAGCGCGTTGGAGCCGTCGATCTTCATGGGCGCACCGTGAAGCGGCGAAGCCCTTCCAGGACGCGATCGAATGGCTTCTCGGCGTCGTCGTAGCCCTCCGGTAGCTCCCGGGGAAGCTCGATGCCGGCGGCGACCGCCTCAGCCTCGGTGTAGGTCTTGATCGGGGTGACGCCGTGCTCGCTGAGTCCGACCAGCACGATGTCGTTGCCCGAGCGCAGCAGCGCGACCGACTTGCCGGGGGCCAGCGGCAGGGTGGCGATCTGCTCGAGGCCGTTGCCGCTCGCGCGGACCGCGTCGCGGCCCTTGACCGCGCGCAGGACGCGCGCCACCGCGTAGATGATCCCGATCACCACGATCAGGGCGACGACCGTGCGCAGGATGCCTGAGCTGCCGCTGCTGGCGGCGGCGTGTACGGCGCTGCCACCGCCGAGGTGCAGCGGCGTGCTCTCGCCGGCAGGGGTGCCGGCGGCGTGCGCCGTCTGGGCGCACAGAAGTGTGAGGGCGCCGCCGACGGCGACGCCACGTGTCAGGAAGTTCGACCGCATCGAGGGTGACTCCGAGGGAAGAGTCACCTCCTTAGTCGGCCGACCCGGCTCAGGTCTTTAGCCGGATGTCGTCGGGAAGGGCCAGTCGCTCCCGTGGGAGCGACTGGGGCCTACGCCAGGGCCTTGCCGACGGCCTCGAGCAGCCGGTCGGGCTGGAACGGCTTGACGACGAAGTCCTTGGCTCCGAGCTTGATCGACTCGATCACCTTTGACTCCTGCCCGAGCGCCGAGCACATCAGCACCCGTGCGCCGGGGTCGATCGTCATGATCTCGGCGAGCGCCTCCAGGCCGGTCTTCTCGGGCATCGTGATGTCGAGCATCGTGAGCTCCGGCTTCAGCTCGCGGAAGCGATCGATCGCCTCCACGCCGTTCCCTGCTTCGCCGATCACCTCATGGCCGCCGGAGGCGAGCGCGTCGCCCACGACCTTGCGCATGAAAGCGGCGTCATCGACTACGAGTACACGGGCCATCAGGTCAGTGCTCCTTCTTGGTCTGGTGATGTTTGGGGTTGAGGGGTCATCGCCTCGGCGGCCGGGCGGCCGCCGACGGCATCACACTGGAACGCCCACTCTCCGTCATCGGTAATGATCAGATGACCTTGAGCGAAGCGCACTCCGTTCACGAATAGGTCCACTGGCGCGTCGGCGTCGCGGTCGAGCTCGACCACCGAGCCAAGCGGCAGGCCGAGCGCCCGGCCGAGCGCCAGGTCGGTGCGGCCCAGCTCGGCCCACACCCGCAGCTTGATCTCCGCCAGCGCGTCGACCAGCGCCAGGCTCTCGGCGGTCCCGCTGCCGTCGTTCTCCTCGCCGCGGACGCCGTCCGGCTCGCTCGGTTGCTCCGTGCTGAGCTCGTCCAGCGCCCGGGCCATGCGCACCACGAACGCGCTGGGGACCAGCTGGATCAGCCGGCACGCCTCGCCGGCGACCATGAACGTCGTCGATGTGGCGTGGGTGGAGCTTCCGTAGGTGTCGGACGTCGTCGCCGGATCGGCGATCGTCTGGATGTCCGGCACCGAGATCTCGATCTCCTGGCCGAGCACCACGCCGATCGCCGACGCGGCCGCCGCCATCATCTGGTTGGACGCCTCGCCGACGGCGGACAGCTCCAGCTCGGACAGCTCGGCGTCCGCGCCGTCCTCGGGTGCGGGCATGCCCATCGCCTGCGCGAGCTTGCGCACCCCCGCCGGCGTCAGAACGAAGATGTTGGCGCCGGTGACGCCGTCCACGTACGACACGCTGGCGGCCACCGATCCGGGCGTCAGCCCGGTGAACGGCGACGATCCGTCGGTGAGCACGGTCACCTCGCCGCGTTCGACCGCTCCGGGGGCGAACATCTCCAGCACCTGGGCAATCGCCTCGGCGGTCGAGGCGCCGAGACGAATCAGCGCGTCGCGGGGCGTGGATTCGGCCATCAGCCCCTCCCCTCGGGTCCGCAGATCTGCACGGCGCGCCGCGGGCCATGGGATCCCGGCTGGGCGCGGGCGAGCCGGACGTTCTCGGCGTACAGCATCACGCCGTCCTGCGCGGGCACGCCGAACTTGATGATGCTGCCGGGCACGAGCGCGAGGATGTCGCGCACCTCCAGCTCGACCGTGGCCACCTCGGCCCGCAGCGTGACCGGAACCGGCGCCATCGCCCGCTGCATCGGCGAGGCCTTGGCCCGTTCCTCCGGGCGGCGGTCATCGCCATGTCCGTTGAGCACTTCGATGATGGGCTCGATCGCGAGCCACGGGATCAGCATCGCCAGGGCGAAGGACTGCTTCGCGATCCGGCACTCGATCATGATCGTGAACGTCGGCTCCGACACCGACGCCACCTGGCCGGCATCGTGCGGATCGATCTCACCGGCGGTCAGGGTGACGCCGGCCAGCTCATTCCACACCGGGGAGAGCTGATTGACGATCGACTCGAACAGCCGGCGGGTCAGGCTCCAGTCGATCTCGCTCAGCCGCCGTTCGCGGGGGGGCCGGTCAGTCGAGCCGCCGAGCAGCGCCTCCAGGCCGACGAGCACGAATGACTGCTCCGCGGACAGCACCATCTGAGTGCCGATCGGGGCCACCTCGAGCAGCACGGACAGCGAGCCGCTGGGCAGTTGGCTCTGCGCGGCCGACCAGGTGAGCTGGACGGTGTTGATGATCTCGAACTCGACCGGCACGCGCAGCTCCGAGGACAGCCGGGTGTTGGCCGTCTGACAGAACGTCTCGATGGCGCGGGAGATGCGGCGCTGCTGGTCGGCCGAGAACTTCGTCGGGCGGCTGAAGTCCACCGTCCGCAGCCGGTGGCCGCGGCGAGTGGCCTTCTGCTGGGCGCCGGCCTCGGGGAGCTGTCCCTGCTTGGCGGCGTCGACCAGCGCGGCGATCTTGTCCGGGGTGAGGAGCTCGCTCATAGCCAAGCTCCGATCCGCATGGCGGCGCGGGGCTCGCGGAGTGCGCCGGTGGCCGACGAAGCGGTGGTCGAGCGCGCGATCGTTGGCCCGCGCCCGGAGGCGAGATCGTCGCCGCGCCGGCCGCGGCCCGCCAGCAGCGTCACGGCGGACTGTCCCGCGACGCGGACGGTGACCAGGCCCTGGCCGACGGCGACCTTCACCGTGCGGCCCTGGTTGCCGCCGGTCTCCGCGGCCCGCACCCGGACGCCGGCCTGGTCCAGGGCGGCGCGAACGGCGGCCTCGTTGCGAGCGCCGATGTCCAGGCCGCCGGTCATCTCGAACATCCGCGCGCCCCCGGCGACGCACGTCTCGAAGCGGCGCGTGACACCGCCGGCACCGCGCACGCGCGCGATCAGCTCGGGCACCGCGGTGTTGGCGAACTTGCCGAGCTGGTCGGACCTGTCACCCGACTCGGGAAGCACGATGTGGGCCAGGCCGGCGATGCCGGCTGACCGATCGACGATCGCGAGCCCGATGCATGAGCCCAACCCGAGGGCGACGAGCTCGTCGTCGGCGTTGGTGGACACGACCATTTCTCCCATGCGCACCGCCGCCATGGTCAGTCGGTTGGCTCGGCGAGACCGAGCGGCGCCAGGAGATCGGAGATCTGCCCGGAGGTGGGGAGCAGGAGGAACGAGATCGAGCAGGGCTCCCCCGAGACGTCGAGCTCGGAGTCGAGCACCAGCGCGAGGTCGTCGGCTCCAGCGGTCCCAACCAGGAGCGTGGACACGATTGCGCCCAACATGTCGTTGTGCAGGTGCGGTGGGGACGGCTCGAGCGCCAGTCCGGTCATGGCCCCCAGGCCGTTGAGATACGACGTGGCCAGAATGTTTCCGATCTCGCGCAGTGCCGAGTCGCCAACCTCGGTATGGGCTTGCACACCCAGCAGTGAGCACAGGCTCTCGGCCTGCTCGAACGGGATCATCAGCAGCACCAGACCCTCGATGTCGCCCCGGAGCGGGACGACGACGCCGGCCACGTGCCGCTCCGGATCGCCGCAGGCGTCGACCGCGTCGACGGGCGACAGCGCCAGCGCGCGCGGCACGCTGATCTCCACTTCGCGAGCGAGCATCTGGGACAGCGCGGTGGCGGCGGTACCGGAGGCGATGTTCGCCAGCTCACGCAACGCGTCGAGCTGGATATCGGACAAGGACGGGTTCACGGGGGCTCCTGGGTCGATGTGTGGTTACGCCGCCACCCGTCCAAGGGCGGTGACGGTCGAGGTTTCCGAGAATGAGCGGGCACCGGGCCCGGCGCCGGCGCCGGCGCGGGCCAGGGCGGCGAGGGCATCGCAATCGACGATCAGCGCGATCCGGCCGTCGGCCAGGGCGGCCCCGCCGGACACCGGCTCGCCGCTCGAGACGACGGGGGGCAGCGGTCGCGTGACGAGCTCGCGCTGGCCGATCAGGTCATCCACCGCCAGCGCCAGGCGCTGCTCCTGGGCGCGGACGATGACGACGAACTCGTGCGCGGCGGCGGACTGGCGGCCGAACACGGCCGTCCCGTCCAGCAGCTGGAGAACGCCGTCGTCGAGCACCAGCATCTTGCGTCCGGCGACCGATCGCACGGTCTGCTCGGACAGCCGCAGCGTGCGCTCGACGCGATCCAGCGGGATCGCGTACGGTCCGCCGGCGACGTCGACGTGCAGCGCGGACACGATGGCGAGCGTGAGCGGCAGGCGGATCTGGGCCAGCGTGCCCTCGCCATGGACTGACTCAACGAGCACCTCGCCCCCCAGCTCGCGGATCTTGGAACGCACCACGTCCATGCCGACGCCGCGGCCGGAGATGTCGCTCGTCGTGTCCGCGGTCGAGAACCCGGCGGCGAACAGCAGCTCGACCGCTGACTTCATGTTGATGTCTGCGGCCGCCTGGGCATCGATCAGCCCGCGCTCGAGCGCCTTGCGCGCCACCGCCTCGGGGTCGATGCCGCGGCCGTCGTCGCGCACCTCGATGACCACGCTGCCGCCGGCGTGGCGGGCGGCGATCTCCAGGGTTCCGACGTCGGGCTTACCGGCGGCCAGGCGCTCGGCCACGGGCTCCAGTCCGTGATCGAGTGAGTTGCGGACGAGGTGCACCAGCGGGTCGCCGAGCGCGTCGACAACTGTGCGGTCGAGCTCGGTCTCTGATCCGACCAGATTGAGCTTGACCTCCTTGCCGAGCGCTCCCGACAGGTCGCGGACGAGCCGCGGGAAGCGCAGGAAGACGACGTCGACCGGGATCATGCGGACCTGCATGACCATCGACTGCAGCGCCTGCGAGCTGCGCGTCAGCTCCTGCATGGCCTGCTGCAGGCCGGCGATCTCGAGGTTGGAGGTGAGCGCTTCGACGGCGGTGCGGTGGATGACCAGCTCGCCCATCGAGTGCATGAGCGCATCCAGTCGCTCGGCGTCGACGCGGACCGTCCGAGCCGCCGAGGACTTCACCCCCACGGGCCCCGCGGCTTTGGCCTTGGCCGGCCCGGCCTCGATGATGGGCGCGTGATCGTCGAGCTCGGCGAGCTCGTCCCCAGGCGCCGGCGCCACGACCTCGGCGAGGGCCCCCGGCTGGGGATCGGCGACGGGCTGGGCGACCTCGGTGATCTCGACGCCGACGACATCGGAGACCCCGGCGACGGTGGCGACGACCACGTCCTCTTCATGCGCGCAGGTGAGCCAGGCCTCGATCCGCTTGCCGGAGAACTGCTCGACGTCATCGATCGGCGGCACGCCGCCGATCAGCTCGCCGTGCTCGCCCAGCGCCGCGAACACCATGTGCGCGCGGACGGCGGGCATCATCACCCGGTCGTCGAGCACGGCGACGACGTGCAGGACGCGCTCGCCGGCGGTGGTGGCCGCCACGAACTTCGGCAGCGCAGCCTCGGCGGCGCGCTCGAGCTCATCCTCGGCGGCGCGGGCGCGGACCAGGCTGTGCAGCCGCTCGACCAGCGGCGCCGGGTCCAGTGATTCCGCGCCGTCTGACTCGATCGAGTCAACCGCGCCCGACAGCGCGTCCAGGCACGCCAGGACGGTGTCGATGGCCTCGCGGGGCAGACCCTCGTTGCGCTGGCGCAGGAGCTCGAAGACCTCCTCCATCTCGTGGGTCAGCTTGGCGATCTGGGCGAAGCCCATCGTCGCGCTCATCCCCTTGAAGGAGTGCGCGATCCGGAAGATCTCGTCCACCGTGGCACGGTCGGACGGGTTCTCCTCGAGTCGGACGATCGCGAGGTTCAGTTCCTGGAGATGCTCCTGGGCCTCGGCCAGGAACATGGGCATGTATTCGGAGGTGTCCATTACGCTTTCCGGTAGATGAAAGGGTGAGCCATCTCGAGCCGGAGCTCGCTCGGCTTGGAGACTCGCTCGGTCGCGCCGACAACCAGGTAGCCACCGGGGCGCAGCGTGTGCGCGAGACGTCCGTGGAGCTCGTCACGGATTCGCTCGGCGAAGTAGATGACGGTGTTGCGGCACAGGATCAGGTCCTGGCTGGCGGGACGCGGCCGTAGGCGGAGCAGGTCGCCGCGCTCGAAGGTCATCAACCGGCGCAGCGTCTCCTTGGCGCGCCAGCCCTCCGGCACGCGATCGAATCCGCGGGCCATGTCGCTGACGTCGACGCCCCGCGCATCCTCCTCGCTGAACACGCCGGCGCGGGCGCGCTCGATCATCCGCTTGTCGATGTCGGTGCCGAGAATCGTGACCCGGCCCTGGGGGATCGCTCGCTGGCAGACCGCGGCCAGCGTCGTTGCCTCAGCGCCGTAGGAGCATCCGGCGCTCCAGGCGCGGACCGGCCCGGCGGCGGCCAGCTCTCCGAGCACGTCGCGCTCCAGGCGGTTCCACTGGTCCGGATGACGCCAGAGCTGCGACACGTTGATCGTCACCCGGTCCAGCAGCGCGTCGAGCTCGGTCCGGTCGCGGCGCAGGCCGTCGAGGCAGTCGGTCAGGTTAGTGATGCCCTTGCGGGCGAAGAACGCGCGCAGCCGGCGCTCCATCTGAGGGCGCTTGTACTGGGTCAGGTCGACGCCGCAGATCTGCTGCAGGCCCTCGCAGAAGGCCGCGTAGTCGTCGGTGTCTCGGACCGTGGTGACGCTCATCGGTTCACCTCCGCCGCGATCGCTGCCGCCATGTGATCGAGTGGGAGGACCTCGTCGGCCAGCCCCGCCTCGACGATTGCCCGGGGCATCCCGTACACCGTGCAGGTCTCCTCGGCCTCGACCAGGATCCGGCCGCCACGACGGCGGACCTCCTGGGCGCCGCGCAGACCGTCATTGCCCATGCCGGTGAGCACGACGAGCGTCAGGCGATCACCCCACTTGGCGGCGGCGTCCTCGATGAGAAGATCGGCGCGAGGACGCAGACCGCCAAGCGGCGCCTCGTCGGATAGCGTGGTGTGGCCGCCGGCGGCGAGGCGCAGGTGGCGTCCGCCGGGGGCGACGAGCGCCACGCCCGGGTCCCAGCTCTCGCCACCCTCCGCCTCGCGGACGGTGAGGGGGCCGCTGCGGTCCAGGCGCGCCGCCAGCGAGGCGGTGAAGCCGGCCGGCATGTGCTGCACGATCATGGTGCCCAGGCCGAGCGGCGACGGGAGCGACGGGATCACCGCGGCCAGCGCCCGCGGGCCGCCGGTGGAGGTCGCAATCAGCAGGGCGCGCGGGATTCCGGCACCAGCCGGCCGCGGCCGGATCGCGGCCACACGGCCGTCTCCGCTGACGGCGCCGTCTTCGCTGCGGTGGCCGGTGCCGGTTTCGTGGACCCGCGAATACGAATGAGAACCATTCCCATTCCCATTCCCATTCCCATTCCCATTCTCGGTCTCGGTCAGCGACGGGGGAGTGCGCGGACGCAGCAGCGGGCGCCGGGTCCGGGTGGCCAGCCTGATCTTGGCCAGCAGGCTCTGCTCGAACGCGTTGGTGTCGTCTCGGCCCGAGGGCTTGGGGACGAGCTCGAACGCGCCCTCCGCCAGGGCATCGACCGCCCGGGCGCCCTGCGTCGGCGAGAACGCCGACACGACCACCACCGGGATCGGCGGTCCGCCGCGCCGGCGCAGCGCCTTGAGCACGTCGATGCCGCCCATGCCCGGCATCGCCAGGTCAAGGGTCATGGCATCGGGACGCTCGCGCTCGCACAGCGCGAGCGCCTCGTCTCCGTCCTTGGCGGCCCCGACGACGTCGATCCCGCCCCGAACCAGGAGGTTCGAGACGATCCGGCGCATCAGGGCGCTGTCGTCAGCGACGACGACGCGCGGCTTGGTGGCGGTGGTGGTCATCGGTCCTTGGACGTCGGACTCACCGCATCGCTCAGGCGGCGACGGACAGGTCGGGGGTGGTCACGAAGATGGTGCTGAGCGTGAGCAGCACGATCAGTCGATCCTCGATCCGGACGATCGACTCGATCATCGTCGTGTCGGCTCCGGGAGCCTCCTCGATCTGGTCGTCGGTCACGGTGAGGACTTCCTCGACGCTGTCGACGATCACGCCGGCGGTTTCGGCGCCGGCCTCGACGATCACGATCTTGGACTGCTCGGTGAGCTCGGAGGTGAGCCCGAGCCGGGCGGCCACGTCATAGACGGGCACGATCCGGCCGCGGAGGCTGATTACGCCGCGGACCCAGTCGGTCCGGGACGCCACCGAGCGAGGCTCGGCGTACCGGATGATCTCGTTCACCGCCTGGATCGGCAGAGCGTAATGCTCTGCTCCCAGCGTGAACACCACCAACTGCTGATGATTGGCTTGCTCTGACATCGTGTCTTGCTCCTTGTTTCCCTAACGAGCCGCGTGGCGTCGGTGCCGTCGGCCTTCTCAAGAGATAGTCGGCTGGGGAGGGCCCCAGCTTGAGGGTCGGGGCGCTACCCGGCGACGGTGTCGGCCAGCCCGGGGGCATCCGGCTCGGTGTCCGCGGACTCGACCGGCTCACTGCCGGACGATGCGGTGAGGACCTGGGTGAGCCGCAGGCCGAACTGCTCATCGATCACGACGACCTCGCCGCGGGCGATCGGGGTGCCGTTGACCAGGAGGTCGACGGGCTCGCCCGCCATCCGGCTGAGCGTCACCACCGAGCCCTCGCGCAGCTCCAGAGTCTCTCCCACGGACATGCGCGCGCGCCCGATCTCGACGCTGAGGTCGACCGGGACGGCGCTCAGGCGCCGCAAGTCGGTCACCGTGTTGGCCCCGCCGGGCGGCCGAGCGGCGCCGGGGTCGTCTGCCGTCAGCTGCTCGAAGTCCACGTCTTGACTCATCGCTGCCTCCCTACTGGACGGCGACGTCGGTGAACAGGATGCCCGTCACCTTCACGTCGGTGGTGGTCTTGATCTGAGCCAGGATCTCGGACTGCAGATGGGTGCGGCCCGAGGAGCTCAGCAATGTCTGCGAACTGTCATCAGTGATGACGTTGGTGATGATCGCCCGAATCGCCGGCTCCTCTGGCAGCGTGCCGATGCCGGCCGGGGTCGTGGTGGCTCCGGCCGCCGTCGCGCCATCGCTCTGCCCGGCGGCGAGGATGAGGCCGATCGTCATGGTGGCGTAACGCCCGTCGGTGAGGTTGAACGTGAACCCCTTGGGCAGCACGTAGATCTCACCGGAGATCTTGGCCTTGGCCACCGCCGGCTTGGGCATTAGGAAGGTCTTGGCGGCGTAGCCGCCGACGGCCAGGATGACGACGAGGATGATGATCAGTTTCTTCTTGGTCATGGATTGATGGCCTTACGGGTTCGGGTCCGGGTAGATGCGGTCCAACACGATGTCCACGCGGCGGTTCTCGGCCCGGCCCGCGGGCGTGGCGTTCGTGCCCACCGGATGCAGGGCGGCGTCCCCGGCGGCGGTCAGCCGCGGAGCGGCGACGCCATGCGCGATCAGGTAACGCACGACCGTCGTGGCCCGGATGGTCGACAACTCCCAGTTACTGGCGAACAGGGCGCTGTGGATGGGTTGGTTGTCGGTGTTTCCTTCCACCGTTATCGGATGCATGTGGTCAACATTGAGCAGCTGAGTCACTTCGTTGAGCAGCGGGTCCCCGGCCGGCTGCAACGTGGCGGATCCCGAGTCGAACAGCAGCTTGTCGGTGAGCACGCGGACGACGAGGCCCTGACGCTCGATCACGGTCTGCACCTCGGTGGAGAACCCGTGCGACTTGGAGTAGGCGTCGAGCTCGCGCTTGAGCTTCTGGAAGCCCTGCTGCTCGAGGTTTGCCGCCTTCACCGACTGCAGCGCCTTGGTGATCTGCTGCGCCACCTGGGCGGACGTCTGCGTCGGCTTGGGGATGTCCGGAGTCAGCGGCACGATTGACGGAACCTCGGCGGTCGCCGGCGTGTGCGCGCTGGTGGACTCCGACCCGGACTGCAGGATCGCCTTGCCGCCGGTGAGGATCGAGCCGCTGAAGGCCGCCTTGAGCGACTGCTGAAGGGTCTGGTACTTGGAGATGTTGACCGAGCTGATCGAGAACAGCACCATGAACAGCGCCATCAGCAGCGTGATCATGTCCGCGTAGGTCAGCAGCCAGCGCTCCTCGCTCTCCGCCTCCTCGGCGTGTCCCCGCTTGCTGCGTCGGCCGGCCATGACGCTAGGCGGCTTCCTGCTGCGGGATCTCGCTGACGGTGGCGCCCTCGTCGTCTGAGTTGCGCTCCGCCGGCGGGACGAACGAGCCGAGCTTCTCGGCGACGACGCGCGGGTTGTCACCGGCCTGGACGGCCAGGATCCCCTCCAGCGTCAGCGTGCGCAGCTCCAACTCCTGCCTAGAGAGCGCCTTGAGGCGGTTGGCGATCGGCAGATAGATGACGTTGGCCGACCCCACGCCCATCAGCGTCGCGATGAACGCACTGGAGATCGAAGGGCCCAGGGTGGCCGGCGCCGACAGGTTCTGGAGCACGTGCACCAGCCCCATCACCGTGCCGATGATGCCCATCGTCGGAGCGAAGCCGCCGGCCTTCTCGAACGGCGCTGCGCCCTCGTGGTGGCGGGCCATCATGCCGTCGATCTCGGCCTCGAGCACCTCGCGGACGAGCTCCGGGTCCGAGCCGTCGACGACGAGCTGCAGGCCCTTGCGGGTGAAGTCGTCCTCGATCTCGGCGGTCTGGCCGTCGAGCGCCAGCAGACCCTCGCGACGCGCCTGTTCGGCGAAGCCGACGAGTTGCTGGACGCGGCCGTTCAGATCGATCTCCGGCGGCCCGAAGACGAGCTTGTACAGCGTCGGGATGCGCTTCATCGCCGGCATGCCGCAGCTCGCGAGGGTGACGCCGCCGGTGCCGCCGAGGATGATCAGCAGCGCCGGGATGTCCATGAACGCAGCCGGACTCGTCCCGCCCATGATGGCGGACATGAGGATGCCGCCGGTGGCGACACCAATCCCGATTGCGGTTGCCGGCTTCATTGCTTTTTCTTAGATCGACAGCTGGGGGAAAAAATCAAGCGGTTTGATGCCCGTCGGCCGCGGCATGGACCGCGGTCAGCGTCGCCGGCTTGCGCAGTGGCGTGACGCGGCGCAGCTGGCCGCGCTCGCCCCGCAGCTCGTGACGCAAGATGAGGGCCTCGGCCAGGACCATGGAGCGATAGGTCTGGATCTCGGCGGCGACCCGCTCGGGGGGCTCGGCGACGACGATCTTCTGCCCGTTGAGGATCGTGATGACCGTGTCGGGGGTGGCCTCGACGGTGACGATCGCATCGGGATTGATCTGGAACGCATCCACCGCGTGTCCCAGGCGGTGCAGGGTGATCATGGTGTTCTCCTCCGGAGGTGGGGTGGGTGATGAAAAAAAAGGGGGGCGGCATCCCTCAATGCCGCCCCCAACGCCCCGGTCGCCGCGAGCGCGGCGACCAGCACGTCGATCAGCTCAACTCAGCCCTGCACCATGTTCACCAGGGTGCTGAGCATCGTGTCGGCCGTCGTGATCACCTTCGAGTTGGCCTGGTAGGTGCGCTCGGCGGTGATCATGTTCGTGAACTCGGTCGCCATATCGACGTTGGACCCCTCGAGCGAGCCGGAGATCGTCGTGCCGAAGCCGCCCTCGGTCGGGGTTCCGGTGCTGGCCGGGCCCGACGACGCGGTGGCGCTCCACAGCGAGCCACCATCGCGCTCCAGGCCGGCCTCGTTGGGGAACGTGGCCAGCGACAGGTAGCCGGCGGTCTGGGGCTGGTTGGAGGTGTCGGTGTAGGTGACCGCGCCGTCCATGCCGACGGCCACGTTGGTGGAGCCGGGCGGCACGTTGAGGTAGATGGGACTGACGTCGGTCCCCGGGGTACCCGGGGTCTGGGAGCCCAGTACGTACTGGCCGCTCTGGTTGGTCAGATAGCCCTCGGAATTGAGCGTCAGGTTGCCCGCCCGGCTGTACTGGATGTTGGGGCTGGCACCGGTGGGGGGATAGCCGACCGGGTTGGCGGGCGTCGGCGTCGCGCCGGCGGCGGGGCTGTTGGTGCCGACCTGGAACATCCCGCTGCCCTGGATCGCGATGTCCAGCGCGTTGCCGGTGGTCTGCAGCGAGCCGGCGCCCATCTCGTTCTGGATGGCGCCGACCTGCACGCCGAGTCCGACCTGCTGGGCGTTGGTGCCGCCGTTGTAGCCGTTGGGCTTGGTCGCCGGCGCGAGCGTCTGGGACAGCTCGTCGACGAACGACGTCGCCTGCGACTTGTAGCCGATGGTGTCGGAGTTGGCCAGGTTGTTGGCCGTCACGTCGAGCATCGTCTGGGAACCCTCGAGGCCGCTGATCGCGGCTGACATGCCTCGCATCATCGGGGCATCACTTCCTTTCTTGGCTTCCTCAAAGAGGTCCAGCCGTTGTCTGAAAGCCGCGCTCGCCTCATGCGAACACGGCACTGTCGATGTTGGTGAACACGTGCTCGCGCATGTGCTCGGAATCCACCGCCGTGACGACGGTGTTGTTGGGGACCGACACCACGAACGCGGTGCTGTCCACAAAGACCACTGCGTCCCGCGAGCCCTTGGCCCCGGCGCGTGACATGCCTCCCGCCAGTCGCTGCAACGTCGGCTGGTCGATGGAGATACCCCGCTGGTTGACGCGCTCCAGGGCGTGGCGGGAAAACTTGGGCGCGGCCGCCGCTTGCGTGCTCTGGGCGAGGACGTTGGCGAATGACGGGCCGCCCACCGGCGCACCCGCGCCGGCGCCAGCGCCCGCCCCCGGCCGCGTGACCGCCGGAGCGGAGACGACCCCGGGCGGGACCAGTGCCGCGTTGGGAACGACTGTGTTCACGACGCCTCCGTGATGCTCGACATGCCGATGCCGCCGGTCGTGCCGACGGTGAGGGTCGGGCCCGTGGACGAGAAGTCGACCTTGGACACCGTCCCGGTCTGGATGACGCCGGTCGAGTCCTGGTAGCTCACCGTGTGACCGAGCAGTGACAGCGCCGAGGACGTCGTGCTCTGCGTGGCCTGTGAGGCGGCGGACGTGGCGATGCTGTTCTGCTGCTGGAGGCTGGAGAACTGCGCCAGCTCGCTCAGGTACTGGGTTGGGTCGTCGGGGCTGAGCGGGTCCTGGTTCTGGAGCTGGTCCATCATCAGCTGGAGGAAGTCGTTCTCACCCAGGGCGCCGGCGGAGCCGGTCGCGCTCGTGCTCGGGGCCAGGGTCGTTCCCGTCGTGCTCAGGGTGCTCGAGCCGTTGATGCCGGTGGAGGCGGTCATGTCGTGTTCAGTCCTTTGCGTCGTAGGGGCAGCGCGGTCGTCACGCGAGGACGTTCACCAGCGCTGAGCCGGACAGGCTCTGGATCGGGATGTCATTGGCGACGGCGGCGACCGGATCGGCGCCGCTGTCCTCCTCACCGTCATCGCCGCGCGAGCGCGCTGAGCCCGGGGCGGTGCCGGTCTGCTCCTGCGTCGAGGAGCGCTGCTGGCCGGAGGACTCGATGTCCAGCCGCACGAGGTGGGTGCCGTTCTGCTGGAGCTGGCGGCGCAGGTCGTCGCCGCCCTGTGACAGCGTGTCCGCCGTCTCGGGATGCTCGGTGATGACCCGCGCGACGATCCCGTCCGACGTGCGCTGGAGGTGGATCGCGATCGCGCCCAGCGATTCCGGCGCCAGCTGGATCCGTGCCACCGAGACGCCGTTGCGCGCGCCCATCGAGATCGTGGTGGCGACCTGCTCGGCGGCCTCGGCGAGGCGCACGCCGTAGCTGGTCGGGACCGCGGCGGCGGCCGGCGTGGCCGGGGTGGCGGCGGCCGGCGTGGCCGGGGTGGCGGCGACGGTGGCCGCGGCCGAGGTGGTAGCGGCCGCGCTCGACGGTGCCGCGACGGCCGGGGCGGCGCTCGCCGTGGCCGGCGCGACCGGAGCCGCGGCCGCGGGCTTGGCGGCCGTGTCGGTGGTGGCGGTGGTCGTCGGCGTCGCCGTGCCGGCGGCCGGGTGGGAGGGCGTCCCTGTCGGCGCGGCGGTGCCGGCGGGCAGGTGCGAGGTCGTGGTCGCCGCCGCCGTCGAGGTCGTCGTCGGTGGCGGTGTCGCCGGGGATGCGGCACCGGGCGCGGTGCTGCGCGAGCCGGCCGTGCCGGTGGCGCTCGTCGGCGCGGCGCCTGAGGCCGGGGAGCTCGGGCCCGCCGGCGATGCGCTCAGGCTCGTCGCCATCGTCGCGGTCCCGGGCTTGACGGCGGGCTTGGCGGTCGCGGCGAGGCCGGCCGGTGCGGAGCCGCCGCCGGCCGGCGGTGCCGAGGCGATCGCCTGGCCGAGCTGGGAGATCGCTGCGGGGAAGGTGGGGCCGGCATCGGGCGCGGCGGGCGCGGGGGCGCCATCACCGGCGGCGGGGGCGCTCAGCGGGGTCGCGCTGGTGGGCGACGGCGGGGCGGCGGCGGAGGCGGCCGGGGTGGCGGATGTGACCGCCGGGGTGGCGGAAGCAGCGGCCCGGGTGGCGGAGGCAGCGGCCGGGGTGGCGGAGGCAGCGGCCGGGGTGGCGGAGGCAGCGGCCGGGGTGGCGGAGGCAGCGGCCGGGGTGGCCGAGGCAGCGGCCGGGGTGGCGGAGGCA
>DATCFW010000369.1:0-2690 GCA_036509295.1 Solirubrobacteraceae bacterium
GCCGTCATCGCCATGTGGCGGCGGTTCGCGGCGATCCTGAGCGAGTTCCCGAGCGGGCGCTACATCTCAGATCTTCACCTCGGCAGCGCGACGAGCCCGCTGGTGCGCGCGTTCCGGCTCGGTCTATCCGCGTTCGTACGCGGCCAGGTGCACCTGCACTTCGACGACGCCGCCGGCGCCGAGGCCGCGCTCCGTGCCTGCGGGTTTCACCACGCCGCGGTCACGCGAGCGGCGAACCTGGCCGAGCTGCCGCGGCAGAGCCGAGAGTCCATGGCCCATATACTTGAGGCATCAACCACATGACGCGAGGCTTGCACCGATGATCACGGCGACGCTGTATTCCGACCCGGCCTGCCCCTGGGCGTATTCCGAGAGCCCCGCGCTGCGGGTGATCGAGTGGCGCTACGGCGACCAGCTCGACTGGAAGCTCGTCGTCGTGGGGCTGACGGAGAGCGCCGAGCAGTACGCCGCCCGGGGCTACACGACGCTGCGCGGCGCGCTCGGCCAGCTCTCGTTCCGCCGTTACGGCATGCCGTTCGCGCCGGCTCCCAAGGCGCGGTTGAGCGCCACCGCACGTGCCTGCCGGGCCGTCGTCGCCGCTCGACTGGCCCACCCCGGCAGCGAGTGGTCGGTGTTCCGGGCGATCCAGCTGGCCAACTTCACCACCCCGTTGGTGCTGGAGGACGACGCGCAGCTGCGGGCCGCCATCGCCGAGCTCCCCGGTGTCGACGCCGCCGCGGTCGTGGCGGCGCTGGACTCGCCGGAGGTGACCGAGGCCTATGAGGCCGACAAGGCGGCGACGCGCACGGCCGAGGGCTCGGCCGCCGAGCTGCAGGGCAAGACCGCCACCACCGATGGGCCGGTGCGGTTCACGGCGCCGTCGATCGTCTTCTCCACCAACGGCACATCGCTCGTGGCCGGCGGCTTCCAGCCGGTCGAGGCCTACGACGTCCTCGTGGCGAACATCGACCCGACGCTGAACCGCCGGCTCCCCCCGGAGAACCCGTCACCGCTGCTCGCCCACTTCCGCGATGGCCTCACCACGCAGGAGGTCGCCGCGCTCATGACCAAGGGCAACGACGCGCCCGATCGGCGCGCCGCCGAGGCCGATCTGCTCGGGCTCGTCGCCGAGGGCGAGGCGACGCGGACGCCCCTCGGGGACGACGCGCTCTGGCGGGCCGCGTAGGCCCCGGCGGGCCGCGGCGGGCAGCCCGGACGTGGTCTCCGCCCGCGGCGGGGCGCGGTTGACGCGGCGTCGCCGGTCTTCGGAAAAACGGCGGGACGTTCCTATAGATGTCAAGTGCGGTGTCTGGTGATGCCGTGGCCTGGGTTGCCGCAGTGGATGGTGGTGCTGTAGCGGGGTGGCTTGGGAGGGGGTGGGGTGGGCGTTGTGAGGTCGGCGAGGTCGGCGCGGAGGGCGTGGTAGACCTCGCGGGCGATCGCGCGTTTGAGGCAGCGGATGATCTCGGCTTTGCTTTTGCCTTGCTGGGTGCGGCGGTGGGCGTAGGCCTGGGTGCGGGGGCAGCATTTGAGGCGGTAGACAGCGATCAGGTGCAGCGCGCGGTTGCCCTGGCGATCACCACCGGGGTTGCAGCGATGCCGGTGGGTTTTGCCCGAGGACGCTTTGATCGGGCTGGCGGCGCATAACGCCGCGAACGAGCTCTCCTTGGTGAGCCGGTCGATGTTCTGCCCGGCGGTGACCAGCAGCTGCCCGCCGTTGTGGGTCGAGACGCCAAGCAGGCTGGTCGTCCGCGGCGCGGTGCGTTTGACCAGCACGGCGAGCTGGCCGTCGAGGCCGGCGATCTCTCGGTCCAGATCGCTGACGCGGCGCGCGATCGTCCGTAACGCGAACTTCGCGGCCTGCGTGGGACAGCCAAGCTTGCTGGTGGGTCGCCAGCGACCGCAGAGGTTCAGCTGCGCCCGCAGCGTCTTGCGGACGGTGAGCTGCTCACGGAGATCCTGGAGAGCGGTCCGGATCAGGTCTCGCGCCTGCAACAGCGCGGCGGTGCGGGCCTTGACCGCCCCGTTGCGCGCGACGCGAAGCATCCGGATTGACTCAACCACCCCGTCGGTCTGCTTCGGCAGTCCGATCGCCTCGCCTGACAAAAACCGCCGCGCGGCCATCTCGGCATCGATCGGATCGCTCTTGCCACGCCGCCGCCGCGTATAGGCATGCGGCTGATTGACCTCCACCACCCGCACCCCGCGCTCACACAGATACCGGGTCAGCCCGGCCGCATAGGAGCTGGTGGACTCAACCGCGACCGCGGCGACCATGCCGAAGCTCTCAAGCCACCCCAACAGCTCGCGATACCCCGCGCTGGTCGCGGGAAAGGCGCTGCTGCCCCACAACACCCCGCGCTCGTCTAACACCGCAGCGTGATGCGCATCGGCATGCGCGTCGACCCCGCCGACCACCACTCTGGACTGCTCCTGCATGATGCTGTCCATGGCCGTCCCTTCCGGTCGGGCGGACGGCCTGGTCGGGAAGGGCGGACAGAACAGTGACAAGGCACTTATGGCTAGGTTCCTATGAGGTCACGCCACCCGACCCGACCGCCCACCATCTGAGCGATCACAGCGCCCCAGCCCACGGCCGACAGGTCCCACCAAGGACACCAACGGGTCAGCTATCGAGTAGGTCAGACCCCAGGCCAAAGCGCCTAATCCATATCTTCACTGCTATCGAA
>DATCFW010000370.1:0-7806 GCA_036509295.1 Solirubrobacteraceae bacterium
GGAGCCCGCGTCACCCCCGGGCTCGGTTCCGTGGGCCCCCGTCGAGCATCCGCCGTGGCCGCTCTGGATGGCGCCGATGGCGGTCATCCTCGGCCTCATGTTCGGCATCCTCGGCGAGATCGTCGTCGACGTCGTCGCGCATGCCGGCGGCGGGAACCTCAACCATCCCGGCCCCGCGGCCACGATCGTCGGGGACGTCGTCTTTGACCTGTGCTTCGTCGCCGCCGCCCTGTGGCTCATCCGCTGGCAGGGCGGCCGAGCCCGGGCGGCGGACTTCGGGTATCGCCGGGTCCGCCCGGCCACCGCGGTCGGGGCGTTCCTGCTCGCGGCGGTGGGGTACTACGGGCTGACCGCGATCTACGGATCGCTGCTCGCTCTGCATCAGAAGGACAAGCTGCCGAGCGAGCTCGGCGTCACTCACAGCACCGCGGCGCTGGTGGCGGCGTCGGTGTTCGTGTGCGCGATTGCGCCGATGGCCGAGGAGTTCTTCTTCCGCGGATTCCTGTTCGGTGCGCTGCGCAACCTGCCGCTGCACGTCCGCGGCCGTGATCTGGGTCCCTGGGCCGCCGCCATCGTGGTCGGGATCCTGTTCGGGTTCGCCCACCTCGGATCAGCGCCGGCGGAGTACCTCGTCCCCCTCGGGTTCCTCGGATTCGTGCTGTGCCTGGTCCGCTGGCGGACCGGCTCGCTGTACCCCTGTATGGCGCTGCACAGCGCCAACAACGCCCTGGCCCTCGGCGTCCAGCAGCTCGACTGGAGCGCGCTGGCGATCGTGGGGCTGGTGATCGCCTCGTGGCTGGTCATCGGGGTGGTGACGAGCCCACTGGGGGGGCGGACACCGGGGCTGGCGTGATCGCCGACGGCTGACTGGTTTACTTTCCTGCCCATGCGTCGCCTTCTCGCCCACCTCACTGCGGCCCTCGCCGCTGCGATCGGATCGCTCGGGCTGGTCGCCGGCGTCGCCGTCGCCGATGGATCCGCCACCAGCGCCGGATCCCCGCCCACCACTGTCACAACGCCGATAACGCCGACCACGCCCACTACCACCCCGGCGCCCAAGCCGGCCCCAAAGCCGGCGGTCAAGGGCGAAACCAAGCTCTACCTGTCGGGCACGTTCACGGTGGGCTCCGATGAGGTCACCGTCCCCAAGCGCACCGTCGAGTTGCAGGGCTTCGTGCGGCCCTACGTTTCCGGGCAGAGCGTGGAGGTCAAGTCCTCCATCGGCCGCCGGGTGATCAAGACCGACCGCCTGCGGGTCAAGCCGGCGTCGGGCGGTCGCTACGGCCGGTTCACCGAGACGCTGCAGAGCCCGGTGGCCGGCGTCGTCCGCGTCACGGTCACGCACGCGCGAACCGCCGCCATGCTCGGCTTCGAGGCCCAGCGCGCGTTTTCGGCGCTCGACACGAGCACGGGCTTCGGGGCGCGCGGTCCGTTCGTGACGCTCGTCCAGGAGCGGCTGGCGGCGCTGCACGTGTACGTGCCTCAGACGGGGGTCTACGACACCCAAACCGGGCTCGCGCTCGACGCGTACCACCGGGTGCTCGGCTGGGGCGAGGGCAACCAGGGCATCGACGCCAAGACGGTCGCCGATCTGCTCAACGGTGACGGGACCTTCCACGTCCGCTACCCCGGCCAGGGCAATCACGCCGAGGGGGACCTCAGCCGTCAGGTGCTGGCGCTGATGAACGGCTCGAAGGTCTACCGCATCTATCCGATCAGCTCGGGCAAGCCGTCGACCCCGACGGTGCTCGGCAGCTTCCGGGTGTACGAGCGGGTGCCGGGCTACCTCCCCGACGGGATGTACTTCTCCAGCTTCTTCTACAGCGGGTACGCCATCCACGGCTATGACCCGGCTCCGGATTACCCCGCCAGTCACGGCTGCATGAGGCTCCCGATCATCGACGCGATCTCGGTGTTCGACTGGATCACGTACGGCGACTGGGTCGACGTCTACTACGAATAGGACGCGCAGTTAGATGTCGGCGCGCGATCGGCTGCTGTACGAACTGCGGACCCATGGCCTGGTCATCGGCGAGGTCGTGCTGACCAGCGGCGCCACGGCGCGATACCTCGTCGACGCCAAGCGGGCGATCCTGCGGCCGGCCGGCTTCCATGCCCTGAGCGAGCTCGTCGCCGCCCAGGCCGCCGCCTGGTCGGCCAGCGCCGTCGGCGGCATGACGATGGGCGCTGACCCGATCGCCTGCGCGGCCCTGGCCGGCGGCGCCGACGTCAAGGCGTTCTTCGTCCGCAAGGAGGCAAAGACCCACGGGCTGACCCGCCGGATCGAGGGTCCGCTCCTGGACTCCTCGGATCGCTGCATGCTCGTCGAGGACGTCGTCACCACCGGCGGTTCGACGATTCGCGCGCTGGACGCGATCCGCGACGAGGGCCACGCGGTGTGCGGCGTGCTCGCCATCTGTGATCGGCTCGCCGGCGGTGCCGAGGCGATCCAGGCGGCGTCCGGCGTGCCCTATGTGGCGCTGACGACGATCGACGAGGTCTACCCGGAGCGCCCGGATCGCGGGTGACAGCGGCGGCCGGGCCGCCCGACGAGCACGGCCGCACGATGCGTGCCACCGCCGTACAATCGGCGGTACGCCCGGGCGCAGGCACGTGCCCCCGGCAGGAATCGAACCTGCATCCCGCGCTTAGGAGGCGCGTGCTCTATCCATTGAGCTACGAGGGCCGGATGGCCAGGGTATCCGGCGAATCATTCGTTGAGCACGCATTAATGTTTCGTGACAGCGATCCACGGATCTGCTTCGATCCCGCTATGGAGGTTGTGAGGCGCGGCGTCAGCCGTCGGGCTAACCCATGAGCGTCAACGCGCCGGAGCTGCTGCTCGATTCCGGCGCCGCCGGCGCCGTCGCGCTCGTCCCCGGCGAGATCGCGGCCAGGTCGCCGGCACAGCTGTTCTGGCGGCGCCTGCGGGCCGATCGGGTGGCGATGGTGTCGGCGATCTTCCTGATCGTGCTGATCCTCGTCGCGATCGCCGCGCCGCTGGTGGTCAAGCTGCTCGGCGTTCCGGGACCCAACGTGCAGGATCCGAACACGCTCGACGCCTTCGGCAGTCCCACCGGGCCCAGCGGCGCCCATCCGTTCGGGGTCGACCAGATCGGGCGTGACGTGCTCAGCCGCGTCATCTACGGCGCTCGCGTGTCGCTCGAGGTCGGGATCTCCGGGACGGCCATCGCCACGGCGATCGGCACGGTCATCGGCCTCGTCGCCGGGTTCTTCGGCCGCTGGGTCGACACCCTGCTGATGCGCATGGTCGACGTCTTCCTCGCCTTCCCGGTGATCGTGTTCGGTCTCGGCATCGGCGACGCCTGCGGCGTCCGCGGGTGCCTGAAGGCGTTCGGCACCGAGCTCATCCAGCCGGGACTGGCGACCGTGATCTTCATCATCGCGCTCAGCAGCTTCACCTACATCGCGCGCATCGTCCGCGGGCAGGTACTGTCGATCCGCGAGAAGGAGTTCGTCGAGGCGGCCCGGTCGCTCGGGGCGTCCAACCGTCGGATCCTGTTCAAGGAGATCCTGCCCAACCTGCTGGCGCCGTTGATCGTCTACTCCAGCCTGCTCATCCCGACCAACATCCTGCTCGAGGCGGCGCTGTCGTTCCTCGGCGTGGGGGTGCGGCCGCCGACGGCGAGCTGGGGGCAGATGATCTCCGACGCCGGTAACGACATACTCGGCACCACGCCGGCGTGGTGGTACATGGTCTTCCCGGGTGTGGCCCTGCTGTTGACCGTGCTGGCGTTCAATCTGCTCGGCGACGGGCTGCTGGACGCGCTGAACCCGAGGAGCAACCGATCTTGAATCGTCGCAACGAACCCGGGGCGCCGCACGTGTCGCCCCGCCAACGAGGAGGTACGACGTACATGAGGAAATACCGCGCGGCGATCGTGGGAGCGATCGTCGGGGTGCTCGCTCTGGGAGTCACCGCCTGCGGATCGAGCAGCAGCTCCAGCTCGACCAGCAAGAGTGGTGGCGGCAGCACCTCAACTCCGTCGGCACAGTCCGTGCCGCTCAAGTCCGGGGAGAACCCGGTCGGCCAGTCGCTGTACGGCAACAAGAAGGGCGGCACCCTGACTGTCTACTCGAGCGAGGACTTCGAGCACCTCGATCCGGGTGAGTCGTACTTCGAGCTCGACTACGCGGTCGATTACGCGACCCAGCGGCCGCTGTTCAGCTACCCGCCGAACTCGGCCAGTCAGCTGCTGCCCGACCTGGCGACCGCCCTGCCGACGACGGCCAACGGCGGGATCACCAACGGCGGCAAGACGATCACGGTGCACATCCAGCCCAACGTGAAGTTCAGCCCGCCGGTGAGCCGGGTGGTCACGTCCAAGGACGTGGCGTTCGCGCTGGAGCGCGGCGACAACCCGAACGTCGCTAATCCGTACATGACGTACTTCGCCAGCGTGATCGGCGCGGCGACGGGCAAGGGCGGCCCCTGGGCCGGCATCTCGACGCCGAACAACACGACGATCGTGTTCCATCTGAACAAGCCGCAGGCGCAGGTCGTGATCGGCGCGCTCAGCCTGCCGATCACCTCGCCGGTGCCCAAGGAGTTCGCGGCTCCGATGGACAAGCACGCCCCGACGACGTACGGCTCGACCGCCATCGTGGCGACCGGCCCGTACATGCTCGAGTCCAACCCCAAGACCGGTGTGTTCGCCGGCCTGGGCTATCAGACCGGCAAGTCGGCGACGCTGGTGCGCAACCCGAACTGGGATGCGAGCACCTACACGTCGGCGTACAAGCCGCCGGCCTACCTCGATCGGATCAACGTCGAGATCGGCGGCGACGCGAGCGTGATCGGTCCGCAGGTGCTCAAGGGCTCTGACTCGGTCCAGCTCGACACCCCGGCCAACTCGGTCGTGAAGCTGGCCTATGAGAAGTACCCGTCCCAGATCACGTTCACCCCCGGATCGGGTGACCACTACATCGCGCTGGACAACCAGCACGGTCCGTTCGCCAACGTCAACGTCCGTCGGGCCGCCTGGGCGGCCGAGGATCGCGCCGCGATCATCAAGGAGCGCGGCGGATCGCTCACCGCCGCGCCGGCGACGCACTTCATCTACCCGGGTAACGA
This sequence comes from Solirubrobacteraceae bacterium, assembly GCA_036509295.1. Classification (GTDB taxonomy): domain Bacteria; phylum Actinomycetota; class Thermoleophilia; order Solirubrobacterales; family Solirubrobacteraceae; genus Palsa-465. The sequence continues at coordinate 5,096 of DATCFW010000370.1, forward strand.
CGGGTATGCGCAGTCCGGCGGGGCCGCCGGACCCCAGGTCCCCTGGAACACCGATGTCAACGGGAACCTGGCCGTCGCCGAGAAGTACATGAAGGCCGCCGGCTATCCCAGCGGCAAGTACACCGGCAACGCTGTGATCCAGATCGTCGGCGCCAACAACGGCAACAGCCCGGCGATCGTTCAGATCTTCAACAGCGCACTGACGTCGCTGGGCTTCAAGACGCATGTCTCGCTGGTCGACCAGTCGGTCATGTACTCGAAGTACTGCGGCGTGCCCAAGCAGGAGATCGATGCCTGTCCGACGGTGGGCTGGATCCGTGACTTCGCCAACCCGTTGACGACGCTCTATGTGACGTTCTACGGGCCGGCGATCGTCCCGACCAACAACTCCAACTGGGGTCAGGTCAACAACCCGCAGATCAATGCGGCGATGGTGGCGGCTGAGAACACCGTCGATCAGACGGCGGCCACTCAGGCGTGGGCCAACGTGGACAAGATGCTCGTCAACCAGGCGGTCGCGATCCCCGAGGATTTCGACAACCAGGCGAACATCGAGAGTGGCAACGTGGACGGAATCAACGACCTGTGGGACACCGGGTCGTGGGACTTCATGTTCACGTCGCTCAAGTAGCAGGCCTCGCGACTGCTGACCCCCGCCTCCGGGCGGGGGTCACAGCGCCGGCGTAGCCCGACGAGAGACTCACACCTATATGGCCAGGTACATCATCCGCCGGATCCTGTGGGGCATCGTGCTGCTGATCCTCGTCAGCGCGCTCACGTTCGTCATCTTCGTCGTCTTCCCCACGGCGAACCCGGCCCAGCTGCGCGCCGGGCGCAACGCCAGCCCGGCGATCATCCGTCACATCACAGTCGAGCTGGGGCTCAATCGCTCGATCTTCGTCCAATTCTGGGACTACATGAAGGGGATCTTCTTTCACTTCAACTTCGGCTATAGCTATTACAGCCAGCAGCCGGTCTTGACCCTGATCGCAGATCGGCTACCGGCAACGCTGTCACTCACCATCGGGGCCGTCATCCTGTGGGTCGTCGCCGGCATTCCGATCGGGATCATCTCGGCGATCAAGCGCGGCACGTTTCTCGACCGCACCGCGATGGGCGTGGCGCTCACGTTCGTCTCGATGCCGGTGTTCTGGCTGGCGCTGCTCCTGCTCTACTTCTTCGCGTCGGACATCGGCAAGTTCCCGCTCCTGCCCGGCGCCAACTCCTATGTCGGGCTGACCGCCGATCCGGGGAAGTGGTTCACCTCGCTGATCCTCCCGTGGCTCGTGCTCGCCGCCACCCAAGCGGCGATCTACTCGCGGTTGCTGCGCGGGAACCTGCTCGAGGTGATGGGCGAGGACTACATCCGCACCGCCCGCGCCAAGGGCCTGTCGGAGCGCCGGGTGATCTGGCACCACGGCGTGCGCTCGGCGATCACCCCGGTGGTGACGGTGCTGGGCCTGGACATCGGTGGCCTGCTCGGTGGTGCGGTGCTGACCGAGACGGTGTTTGAGATCCACGGCATCGGCCTGCTCAACTTCAACGCGATCAACGAGTCGGACTTCCCGATCGTGCAGGGCACGGTGCTGCTGGCGGCGATGTTCATCATCGTCATGAACATCGTCGTGGACGTCGGTTACGCCTATCTCGATCCCCGGGTGAAGTACTCGTGAGCGAGGCGCTGCTCAGCGTTCAGGAGCTGCGCGTCGCGTTTCACTCCGATGACGGCATCGTCCACGCCGTCGACGGCATCTCGTATGAGATCGGAGCCGGGAAGACGCTGGGAATCGTGGGTGAGTCCGGCTCGGGCAAGAGCGTGTCATCGCTGACGACGCTCGGGCTGACCCGCGGGTCGCGGGCGCAGATCGAGGGCCAGATGCTGTTCGAGGGCCGCGATCTCATCACCCTGCCCGACGACGAGCTGCGCAAGATCCGCGGCAACGACATCGCGATGATCTTCCAGGATCCGCTGTCGGCGCTCCATCCGTTCTATCGCGTCGGCGCGCAACTGATGGAGACGATTCAGGTCCATCGCCACGTCTCCAAGTCGGCCGCCAAGGCCCGTGCCGTCGAACTGCTGGAGCTGGTCGGGATCCCGGATCCCAAGCGGCGGGTCGATCAGTACCCGCACGAGTTCTCCGGCGGCATGCGCCAGCGCGCGATGATCGCCATGGCGCTCGCCAACGAGCCCAAGCTGCTGATCGCCGACGAGCCGACGACCGCGCTGGACGTGACCGTCCAGGCCCAGATCCTGGCGCTGCTGGCCGACCTCCAGGAGCGGCTGGGGATGGCGATCATCATCATCACTCATGACCTCGGCGTCGTGGCCGAGATTGCCGACGAGATCGCCGTCATGTACGCCGGACGGATCGTTGAGCGCGGGACCACGCAGGAGATCTTCGGGGCGCCGCAGCATCCCTACACCTGGGGCCTGCTCAGCTCGATCCCGCGGCTGGACAGCCCGCGCGGCGAGGAGCTGGTCCCGATCTCGGGCCGGCCGCCGAGTCTCATCAACCGGCCGAGCGGCTGTTACTTCCACCCCCGCTGCCCCTACGTGCGCGACGCCCACAAGCGCGTCGACCCGCGGCTGGAGCCGGCCAACGGCAGCTCCGGTCACGTCGTCGCCTGCCTGCTTGAGCCCGCGGTGCGCGATCGGATCTGGGATGGGATCAAGTCCGGGCGCGACGCCGAGTCGCTGCGGCGGATGGCCG